>NZ_JAGIXF010000035.1:0-70582 GCF_021483755.1 Burkholderia sp. WTPI3
GGTGAAGCCCGGCAGTGGCGCGGCGGGACCGGCGCGCACGCTGCCGCGCGACTTGCGCTCGACGTCCGCCAGCGGCCGAGCGAACACGCCGAGCGCGTCCGTCTGCGACACGAGCCCGAGCGTCGCGGCAAACGACGGACAGTGCAGCACCCGCTTCGGTATTTCGAGCCCGTGCGGCGTGAAGATCGAGTGCACCAGATCGTCGCCGCCTTCCCCGTAACGCGGCACACACCATTGCGCGTCGCCCAGCTCGCGCAGCGAACGCGCACGCGCGAGCCGATGCCGGGCTCGGGCGACGACCACGAACGCCGTGCGAAACAGCGCGATGCTCGCGAATTCGTCGGGATCCGGCAGCGCGTTCGACAATTGATGGGTAACGATGAAATCGAGCGAACCGTCACGCAGCCGCGCGAGATCGGTCGCGGTCAGCGCATCGTCGACGTTCACGGTCGCGCCGGGCAGCTTGCGCGTGAACGCGTCGAACGCACGCGGCAGGATGGTGAGCGCGACGGTCGGGCTGACCGCGATCGCCACCGATCCGCTCGTGCCGAGGCGCAACTGCTCGATTTCGTCGTGCGTGCGCTGGATCTCCTCGACGATCAGCCGCGCGCGAATCGCAAACGCGCTGCCGTAGTCGGTCAGCGCGACGCCCTTGACGCTGCGCATCACGAGCGGCACGCCGAGCTCCGCTTCGAGCTCGCGCACGATGCTGCTGACGGCCGGCTGCGTAACGCCGAGCACGCGGGCCGCGCCGCGGATGGTGCGGTGTTCCGCGACCGCGAGAAACGCATTGAGCTGCTTGAGCTTCATGGGGTGACAAGAGGAAGTTATCGCACACAACGAAATCTTGGATTTTTCTTATCGAATCGAGTGTATATGCTCGGAGCTTTTCAGGAGCGGCCACGATGATTCTCGTTAACCAGCAACGGCTGTGGGATTCGCTGATGGAGATGGCGACGATCGGTGCGACCGCGCGCGGCGGCAGTTGCCGGCTGGCGCTGAGTACCGACGAGGTGCTCGGCCGGCAACGCTTCATCCGCTGGTGCGAGGAAGCCGGGTGTGAAATCCGCATCGATCCGATCGGCAACGTGTTCGCGCGCCGGCCCGGCACGCAGCCCGACGCGCCGGCCGTGATGTGCGGCAGCCATCTGGACACGCAGCCTCTCGGCGGCCGCTTCGACGGCGTCTATGGCGTGCTGGCCGGGCTCGAAGCGATTCGCACGCTGAACGAGCATGGTGTCGTCACGCGCCATCCGATCGACGTCGTCGCGTGGACCAACGAAGAGGGCTCGCGCTTCACGCCGGGCATGATGGGCTCGGCCGTTTATGCGGGCACGCTCGATCTCGACTACGCGCTGGCCCGGCCGTGCATGCAGACTGGCGTGCTGCTGGGGGACGAACTCTCGCGCACCGGTTTCGCCGGCTGCGAGCGCGAGCGGCAGATGCCGAAGGCCTATTTCGAAGCGCACATCGAACAAGGCCCGGTGCTGGAGAATGCCGGTGTGCCGATCGGCGTCGTGACCGGCGTGCAGGGCATCTACGAACTCGACGTCACGGTGACCGGCTTCGAGTCGCATGCGGGCACGACGCCGATGAGCGTGCGCCGGGACGCGATGGGCGTGGCGGCCGCGATGATCGCCGCGATCGTCGAGCATGGGCACGCGTTCGATGCCGATGCGCGCGTGACCGTCGGCCACGTCGCGTGTCAGCCGAATTCGCCGAGCACGATTCCCGGGCTGGTGCGCTTCAGCGTCGACGTACGCCATCCGTCGCAGCCGGCGTTGCAGCGGCTCGTCGCCGATATCGAGGCGATCTGCCGCGAGCGCATCCCACTGCGCGGCACGCAGGTTCAGGTGCAGACCATCGCCGAATACGAGCCGGTGGTGTTCGATGCCGATTGCGTCGAGCGCGTGCGGCAGGCGACGGTGACCGCCGGTTATCCGTATCTGGAGATGTGCAGCGGCGCGGGGCACGATGCGGTGAACCTGTCGTACGTCGCGCCGAGCGCGATGGTGTTCGTCCCGTGCAAGGCGGGCCTGAGCCACAACGAGGCCGAGGATGCCGATCCGCGGCACCTCGCGCAAGGCGCGTCGGTGCTCGCGAACCTGCTGGCCGATTGCGCGCGGTAGCGGGGCGCGGCAACGCGTGCGGACGCGTTTCTCGTCTGCGTGAAAATGTCGGACAATGGCGCGGCATGTGTGCCGTGCCCGCCCGGGCGGCGCGTTCAACCGCTGCATTCACGCTGGCGAGATCCCCATGTCCACGACACCTCCCCGGGAACTGCTGAAAGCTGCTGACATCGCGAAGATGGAGCCGACGCGCGCAGTGCATTCGCTGAATCCCAATGCCGTTCTCCTCAAAAGACCGCTCAGCGACCTGACCGGTCTCACGCAGATCGGTACCCATCTGCTCACACTGATGCCGGGCAGCGAGTCGTCCGAGTATCACCGTCACCTGTACGAAGAGGAATGCGCCTACGTGCTGTCCGGCACGGGCGTCGTCACGATCGGCGAGCGCCGTCACGACATCGGCGCGGGCGACTTCCTCGGCTTCCCGCGCGGCGGCGAAGCACACATGCTCGAGAACACGGGCGATGCGCCGCTCGAACTGCTGATCGTGGGGCAGCGTCTCGAACACGACGTGTGCGAATACCCGCGAATCGGCAAGCGGCTGCATATCGCTGGCGAACTCGAAGACTTCGTCGAACTGCCTGCGCAGTCCTGAGCGCGCGTTCGCTTGCCCGCCGGGCGCGCACCGTTTCCCGCGCGATCCCTTCCGCGCGATCCGGATGGCAGTTGCCGGCACGTTCGCTCGCGCTCGCGGCGTCGCGCTTATGATGCGGGAACGCCACCGACAGGATTTCATGCCATGGACGCGCCGCACCCGCCGATGAACGCACCGATTCCCGAAACGGAACCTGACACCGAAACCGTCGCCGAGCCGCGTGCGGCGCGCGTGCAGCGGCCCGTCGCGCTCGTCACCGGATCGACGTCCGGGATCGGCGCGGCCATCGCGCGCCGCCTGGCGGCGGACGGTTACGCTGTGATCCTGCATTCGCGCGGTTCTGCCGACACGGGCCACGCGATGGCGCGCGAACTCGGTGCAGCCTACGTGCAGGCCGATCTCGCGGACGATGCGGAACGCGTGCGGCTGATCCGCGACGCGCTCGCCGTGCACGGCCGCCTCGACGTGCTCGTCAACAATGCGGGCGTCAGCCGCGTGATTCCGCACGACGATCTCGCCGCCGCGACGCCCGACGTATGGCGCGAGATGCACGAGATCAACGTGATCGCGCCATTCCGGCTCGTCGCCGAAGCGCAGCCTGCGCTGCTCGAAGCGGCGTCGAGCGGGCGTGCCGGTTGCGTCGTGAACGTCAGCTCGCATGCGGGCGTGCGGCCGAAGGGCGCGTCGATTCCGTATGCGGCGGCCAAGGCCGCGCTCAATCACACGACACGCTTGCTGGCGCGCACGCTCGCGCCGGCGATTCGCGTCAATGCGGTCGCGCCGGGGCTCGTCGATACGCCGCTGACCGCCGACTGGACTGAAGCGCAGCAACTCTGGCGCGAGCGGGCACCGATGCGCCGCGCGGCGACGCCGGACGACGTCGCGCAGACGGTTGCGATGCTCGTCGCGTCCGATTACGTGACGGGCGAGATCGTGATGCTCGACGGGGGAATGAACCTGACGTGACCGAGGGTTGAGGCGGTCGGCGCGATCAGGGCGGTTGATGCGACGCGGCCGCCTCGTGCCCGCGTCACCGCCGGCGGCGGAGCCGCCGGGCGGTTTCACCGATCGCAGGTCCCGGGGTCAGCCGAGATTCGACCGCAGCCGCGCGAGCGCCTGGTCGTGCGTGCGTTCGAACTTCAGCGGCGTGACGGCGATGTAGCCTTCGCCGAGTGCGACCGTTTCCGAATTCGCATCGTCGTCGCGCGGCCCGCGGGCCAGTTTCAGCCAGTGGTATTCGATGTCGCGCGGATCGCGCCCCGACACGATCTCGACGCCCTGCAGCGTGCCGGCGCCCTGATTCGTCGCCTTCAGGCCGCGCACGTCGTCGGCCGGCCGCGGCGGGAAGTTCACGTTCAGGCACGCGTCGCTGTCCCAGCCGGCCGCGACGAGCCGGCGAATCACGTCCGGCGCATGCGTGAGCGCCGTATTCCACGGCACCGCGTTGCGGTCGCTGAACGCCTGGCTCAGTGCGATCGCCGGCACGCCGACCAGCATGCTCGTCATCGCGGCGCCGACCGTGCCGGAGAACACTGTTTCGGTGCCGAGGTTTGCGCCGCGATTCACGCCGGACAGCACGAAGTCGGGCCGTGCGTCCTTCATCAGGTGGCTGACCGCGATCGCGACGCAATCGCCCGGCGTGCCGCGCACCGCGAAGCGGCGCTCGTCCTTGCGATGCACGCGCAGCGGCTCGTGCAGGCTCAGCGAATGCGACGTGCCGCTCTGGTCCTCGGCCGGTGCGACGATCCAGACTTCGCGTGCCAGTTGCGTGGCGACTTGCTCGAGCACTTCAAGGCCGGGGGCGTCGAATCCGTCGTCGTTGGTGAGCAGGACGCGGTCGAACAGCGGGCGGGTTTCTTGCATCGGGACGATCCTCGCGGATAGGCAGTGAGATAGGCAGTGAGAGGGGAAAGGCATCGCGGGTACATCCGCAAGGCTAGCATCCCGTCGCGACGCGTGTCGTGTCGAGCGCGGCCGCACGCGGCACCTGCATGCGAAAACGGGCGCATGGCGCGCCCGTTCCCCGATTCGAAAAACCGCCCGTCCGGCGGGTCGGAACCGCGTTTCGCGCGTTACCCGAGCACATGCCGCAGCAGGCCGGCCGATGCGACGCCGACGATCACGGTCGGCAGGATCGACAGGCGCGTCGCCGCGAGCAGCGTGATGGCGAGCGCGAGCAGGTCGGCCGGACGCGTCGACACGAAGGCCGGCGCGATCACCGAGATCAGCACGCAGCCCGGCACGTTCTCCATCACCGACGCCATCCGCGGGCTCAGCGTGCGGTTGCGCAGCAGCACGTAGCCGAGCACGCGCGACAGGTAGGTCGTCGACGCCATCAGCACGATGGTCGCCACCGTCGCGAAATCAGGCAGCATCGCGCGGCTCCCACAGCAGCGCGGCGATCAGGCCCGCGCATGCGCCGGCCGCGACGTACCACGCACCGGGCACGGCCAGATGCGTGGCCGCCGCGACGACGAGGCTCACGAACCACGGACGGCTCGCGCGCAGGCCCTTCCACATCCCGCGCAGCAGCACCAGAAACACGGCCGTGAACGCCATGTCGAAGCCGTACTGCTCGACGTTGCCGATCGTCGGGCCGACCGCCGCGCCGAGCGTCGTCATCGAGATCCACGTCAGGTACAGCCCGGAACACACGCCGGCGTAATACGGGACGCTGATATGCGTGGCGGAGCGCGAGCGCGCGTCGGCGAGCGACATCGCCCAGCTCTCGTCGCACATGAAGAACAGCGCGGCGAACGCGCGGCGGCGCGGCAGGCGCCGGATGTAAGGTGCGAACGCCGCGCCCATCAGGATGTGGCGCGAATTCACGAGGAACGACATCGCGACGATCAGCGCGATGTGCGGCGGCGAGGTCCACAGATGGATCGCCGCGAATTCGGAGCCGCCACCGAAGTTCAGGCCCGTCATCATCGGCACTTCGAACAGGCTCAGCCCTTTTTGCGCGGCCTGCGCGCCGAGCACCAGCGCGAACGGCACGAAACCCAGCATGACGGGCAGCGCGGCGCGCAATCCGCGACCCATCTCGGCGACATAGGCGGGCTTGTCGCGAAGCCCGGACGACGTTGAAACGCTACTGCTCATTACTCCTCCTTGGGGGGAGGATTGTCTGCTTTTTTGACTCGAATCGGATTGCGTTGTGGCCAGATATTCCGGAGAATTTGGCATTGAATGTGTAATTCGAGATTTTTTTGGAATTTGGTGCCAATGAAGCTTGACGCTATCGACCGCCGGATCCTGAGCGCGCTGCAGCGCGACGGCCGCATGCAGAACGTGGAACTCGCGCACGAGGTCGGGCTGTCGCCGTCGCCGTGCCTGCGCCGCGTGCGGCTGCTCGAGGAAGCGGGCGTGATCGAGAAATACGTGGCCGTGCTGAACCCGGCGAAGGTCGGCAAGGGGTTGACGATTTTCACGCGCGTCTGGCTGAAGGGGCAGGACGCGGGAACCGTGAACCGCTTCGCCGAGGCCGTCCAGCAGATGCCGGAAGTCGTCGAGTGTCATCTGATGGCCGGCGACTGCGATTTCCTGCTGCGCGTGGTGGCGGCCGACATCGACGACTATCGGCGCTTCCAGATGGAATACCTGACGCGCATTCCGGGCGTGCTGAGCGTTAAGACCGACATCCCGATGCAGAAGATCAAACTCACGTCGGCGCTGCCGACGTAACGCGCTGCGGGCGGATGGCGAAGGCGGCAAGCATGGTCATCGGCCGGTGACAATCGCCCGATAAACTGGCGGGACAAGCCGCTTCGCCGCACACCGGATGCATCGCTCTCCGGCGTTCCGCGCGCAAGCAACTAACGGTCAACCGCGTAGCGATCGGACGGGCGCGATGCGCGACGTTCTTCGCAGGTCGGTGCGTTTTCTCGTCGGGTCGCGCATGCAGCCATTCAACAGTCCGTGGAATTCGCTGGAAATCGTCAAGCTCGTGCTCGGCGTGCTGACGCCGTTGTCGGTCGCGTGTCTCGGCTGGCTCGTCGCGCGCCGGCTGAAGCGGCTCGAACTCGTGCAGTGGACCAACCAGCGGCTGATCGAGAAGCGGCTCACGCTGTACGACACGGTCGCGCCACAGCTCAATGCGCTGCTGTGCTTCTACACGTGGATCGGCTACTGGAAGGACATCTCGCCGGACGACGTGATTCGCGCGAAGCGCGAGCTCGACCGCACGTTTCACATCTATCGCTACCTGTTCGACGACGACGTGTACGACGCGTATCACACGTTCATTCACGCGCTGTTCGAGATGCACACGGGGCCGGGCCGCGATGCGCGGATCCGTTCGCTGATCCAGGCGCCGGACGGCGACCGCAGCGTGCACGGCACGTATGAATGGAAGCCGGCATGGGCCGAGCGTTTCTCGACCGCGAACGTGACCGACAAGGCCGACGTGCTGGAGCATTACACGCGGTTGATGGAGCGGCTGCGCGTCGCGCTCGGCGCAAATCGCTGAACGCCGTTCGCTCGTTGCCTGTTGCTTGTCGTGCGCCGGCATCGGAATCCGCTACCCGGCGACGCGGATCGATCCTCTCCCGCATGCAGCGGATGTGCGACACGGCGGCTGACATGCTCGCGGCCATCACCACTCGCGCGAGGTGCGCTTGCTTGTCGACCCGGATGCTTCGTCGTTCATGATCCGCCGGCCGGGTGCGGCGACTCAAGCGAACGAGATCACGAGTTTCTTGCCGCAAGCGGTTGCGTACTTGCGCAACGTATCGATGGACGGTGAATGCTGGCCCGTTGCGAGCGCGCGCTCGAGGCGCGTCACCGCCGGTGCCTTCGTGCCCATGCGCTTGGCCACATCGGCTTGCGACAGCCCGGCGTCGCGCCGCGCAGCCAGCATCGCGTCGAGCAGTGTGAGGTCTTCGCGGTTCAGTCGTTCGTATTCGGCGTGCACCTCGGGGTCGGACAAAGCGCGCTCGCGCAGTGCCTTATACGTTGCCATCTTGAACCTCCTTCAGTCGGCGGCGCGCGGTTTCCAGTTTTTTCCGTGGCGTCTTTTGCGTCTTCTTCACGAAACAATGAAGCATGACGATACGCCGGTCGACGATCGCGCAGTAGAACACTCTGGCGATGCCTTCGGCGCCCTTGAGTCGCATTTCGTACAGCCCGTTGCCCATCGACTGGGTGTGCGGCTCGCGGAGGTTCGGGCCGTACTGCTCCATGCGGTCGGCGAGCGCGAAAAAACGGGCGAGCAGTGTCTTCGGTAACGTGATAACGCCCGTTTCTACGCGCGCATTGAAGAACTGAATCTCATACGCAGTAGCCAGCGCAGTAACAAATATGTTATGCAGGCGCAAGCGCGATTTCCGGCCGCGACTGCGAATGCAGGCGGCCGGTCGCGTTCCAGACGTTATTAGGTCGCTCGGGGGGCTCGACTAAAAGGGGAAAGGCCCGGCTGCATTCGTGCGGACCGAAGCGCGCGAGGCGCGATGCGGTGTCAGCGCGGACAACGCCTGTTGAAAGAACCGCCCCGGGGCGATTGCAGCCGGCGACAGCGTCAGTGCCGCCCGGCCACCGCGAGCCGCGCGGCCAACCCCACGAACACCGTGCCGAGCAGATACTGCGGCAGCTTCGACGGCCGGCGGCGCGCGCCGATCCGCTGGCTCAGCCGGCTCGCGGACAGAATCACCGCACCGTTGACGACGATTCCGATCAGGTTGAGCACCGTCGCGAGCACGAGAATCTGCACGGCGATCGACCCGTGCTCCGGCCGCACGAACTGCGGGAACAACGCGAGCACGAACAGCGCCATCTTCGGATTCAGCAGGTTCGTCGTCAGCCCCTGACGGAAAATCGCGACGGTCGAGCGGCGGCGTTTCGACGCAACGGGGGACAGCGCGGTCGCATCCGAGCGGAACGTCTTCCATGCGAGATACAGCAGATAGGCCGCGCCCGCGAAGCGCACGGCGTCATAGGCGATCGGCACCGCGACGAAGAGCTGCGACAGCCCGAGCGCGGCCGCGAGGGCATGGCAGTACGTGCCGGCCTGGATGCCGGCGAGCGTGGCGAATCCCGCTCGGCGGCCCTGGCTGACGCTGCGCGATGCGATCAGGAGCATGTCGGGGCCCGGTGTGGCGGTCAGCGCGAGACACGCGCCGGAGAACAGCGCGAGCGTGGAGAGGTCGAGCATCGGAGTCCCTTTTGGCTGGAGAGGCGTGAAAGGGAGGTCAGTTTAGGAGCGTCGGTGACGAGGGTCAATCGACCGAGCGGTCGATGGTTCGACACCCCGGCACGGCGGGTGTCCGATGGATTCCGCTGATTGCCGGGACGGTGCCCGCACGACGCCGGCTCGATCGTCCGCGCCGGTTACCGCTTCCGGCAAGCCACCTGGTAATCGATCACGGTATTCGCGGACGGCGTGTCCGGCTCGCCGCCGACCGTGGTCACGCCGAGCACGCCGGCCGTGCTTCGATACCGCAGCGCGCAATAGCCCATGCCGGTGCCCGAGCATGCTTCGGCTTCGATGATCCCGTGTTTCGCGAGCGTTGCCGCGCCGTCCATCGAGTCCGGCGTCTCATGCGGGCGCAGCGGCTGCCAGCCATGCGAGATCAGGATCTTGCGTGCCGCATCGAGCGGCTTGCCGTACACGTTGGGCACGACCGCACGCCCGTGACAGTACGTGCGTTCGGCGGAGACCGCGGTCAGCCGCAAGCCGCCGTTCTCTTCGCGCAGCTCGCCGACGGGCGGCGCCGGGCCGTCGCCGCCCCAGACCAGCAGCGCGCCGCTTTCGAGCTGATCGACCGAGCCGAGTTGCCAGTGGGCCGCCCGTGCCGTGTAGCCGAGCGCGACGAGCGCCGTGCCGTCGAACACGCCGATGTTGGCGTTGCGCGCATAACAGATCGCGCTCGTTCCCGGTTTGAACCCGCTCGCGAACGTGACGACCGTGTAGCGGCCGAGCGGCGCCTCGGACGTCACGAGCCAGCCGAGCTTCGCGACGTCGCGGCCGGCCGCGGTAGCGGCCTTCACGCGATATCGCGCGCAAAATTCGTCGAGCGAGCCGTTCTCCGGCGAGCGCGGCAGTGCGCCGAGCGGAACCAGCGACGCGCCGGCGATATCGGACGCCGTCCGCAGCGTATCGGCCGCCGCCGCGCCGCTGACCGCAATGCACGCGAGTGCCGCGATCGATGCGAAGCGGCGGGCAAACGGCTGGGCATGAATGCGGGGCACGTGATCTCCGGGAAAAGAGGGTGGCAGGGTGCCTGCCCGTCGCGCGCGGCTCAGTCCTTCGCGACCACGTCGATCCGCAGCGCTTCGCCGCCGTCGACGATCGCCAGCAGTCGATCGACGTTCGGGTGCGCGCCGGGGCGGTTGCGTGCGTCGGCGGTGTGTTCCGCGAACACGGCGAGGCCGTGCTCCGCGGCCTTCGCGTCGAGCGTGCCGAACGCCTGCTTCAGATAGTTGTACACCGCGAGCGAGCCTTGCTTGCCCGGCTGGTTCTCGATGCTGGCGACCACGTCGCCGTTCGCGCCGACGAGATCGATGCGCGCGACGCCGTCGATGGCCGGCAGTTGCGCGAGATTGTCCTTGAATACTTGGGTCGGTTGAATCACTGGAAACACTCCGTCGGTTCGGTCATGGGCCAATCAGCATGGCCGGCCGTATCTTATCCGATGGCGTGGCGGACCGTGCCGCGCGGCGTTTCGCCGGCGGTCCGGCGGGTCTGGTTCGTGTCGGCGCGCATCCTGGCCCGTCCGCGCGGCGCTCCGGATTCCGGTCGTGCCGCCCGGACGGCACGGCACGCGCGCCCTCGGCATCGCGCGCGCTTTTCCGCTAGAGTGGGAGACCGCCGGCCGCGAACGCAGCCCGCACGGGCGTGCAGCGGCCACGCCGCCATTGCACACGAGGGCCCGATGGACATTGAGCAACGCTACACCGCCAACGCACCGACACGCGCGGAAGTCGACGCACTGACCGGTGCCACCGTCATCGAATTCGGCGCGAACTGGTGCAGCATCTGCGCGGGCACGCAGCCCGCGATCGTCGCATCGTTCTCCGCGCATCCGGCCGTGCGGCACCTGAAGATCGAGGACGGCCCGGGCCGTCCGCTCGGTCGCTCGTTCGGCGTGAAGCTGTGGCCGACGCTGGTGTTCCTGCGCGACGGAGTCGAAGTCGCGCGCGTGGTGCGCCCGGCCGACGCGAAGCAGATCGAAGCCGACGGCTTCGCCGCGCTCGCCTGAGGTCGCGATCATGCAACAGGCCATCACGCACGTCGGTGTCGATACGCGCGGCAGCGGCCTCGTCGAGTTCACGCCGCAGGTGCGGGCATTCGTCGACCAGCATGCGATCCGCACCGGCCTGCTGACCGTGTTCTGCCGCCATACGTCCGCGTCGCTGCTGATCCAGGAGAACGCCGATCCGTCGGTGCAGCGCGATCTCGAACGCTACTTCGCGGCACTCGCGCCCGAGGACGATACGCGCTACGAGCACGACACCGAAGGTGCCGACGACATGCCCGCGCATCTGCGCACGGCGCTCACGCAGGTGCAGCTGTCGATCCCGGTCGAGCACGGACGCATGGTGCTCGGCACCTGGCAGGGCATCTACCTGTTCGAGCATCGCCGCGCGCCGCACCGGCGCGACATCGTGCTGCATCTGATCGGCGAGTAGGCGCGGGCGCCGGGCTGAAGCGGGGCGGCCAACGCCGCACGCAGCCATGCCCGCCTCGATCAGCCGAGCAGCTTCTCGACGAGTGCGCCGAGTTCGCTCAAGTGAACCGGCTTCGGCAGGAATGCGTCGAACACCCGCTGGTTCTCGCGCAGCGCGGCCGATTCGTACGCGCTGACGCCCAGGAGCGCCGGGAACTTCCCGTCGTCGTTCGGCTGGGCGGCCATGCGGATCCGCCGCGCGACTTCGAAGCCGCTCAGGTCCGGCAGTTCGAGATCGAGCACGACGAGGTCGTAATGCGCATCGTTGAAGCGCGCGACGCCCGCGTGCCCGGTGCCGCACAGATCGGCGTCGAGGCCCAGCGCGGACAGCATCGCGCCGAGCGTCTCGCGCGCGTTGTCGTTGTCGTCGACGACGAGCGCACGCCGTTCGCGATGCGTGGCGACCGCGGTCCATGCGGGCGCGTCGCCGGCCGTTTCGGCGGCATCGGGCGCGTCGGCCGGCAGCGTCACGACGAACTCGCTGCCTTCGCCGACGACACTGCGCACGTCCACATGACCGCGCAGCGTCGTCACGATCTCGCGCACGACGGCGAGGCCCATGCCGATCCCGTCCACATGCAGGCCCACCGCATCGTTCGCGCGATAGAACGGCTCGAAGATTTTCGGCAGATGCTGCTTTGCGATGCCGGCGCCGGTGTCGCGCACGGCGAGCTTCAGTTGCCGGCCGGCTGGCGCATCGGCGAGCGCGATCGATATGTGGACCGATCCGTCGATGGTGTACTTGACCGAATTCTCGATCAGGTTCGACAACACCTGCCGCAACAGCTTGCGATCGGAGCGGATCGCGAGATCATGCGGCTCGACCTGCTGCACGACCTCGATCCGCCTGGCCGCGATCTTCTCGCGCAGCGGATCGAGCACCTCGGCGAGCAGCGACGCCATGCCGACCGTCTCCGATTTGGCGTGGCGCTTGGTGGAGCGCAGCTTGATGTAGTCGGTCAGGTCCTTGACCAGTGCTTCGAGCGACGACGCGGAATTCTGCAGCCGCCGGATCGTCTTCAGGTTCGCGTCGGACTGCGGCCGCGCGAGCAGGATCTCGATCGACCCGCAGATTGCCTGCAGCGGCGTGCGCAGTTCGTGGCTGACCATTCCGAGGAACGCGTTCTTTGCCTCGATCATCTCGAACGCGCGATCGGACGCCTTGCGTTCCGCGTCGAGCGCCGCGTCCTGCCGCTCGAGCAGATCGTCGCGCGTGCGCATCGTATAGAACAGCAGCAGGAACAGCGCACACAGGATCACGCCGAGGATGATGCCGAGCGACAGGATCGCCCGCTGCTTTTCCTTCAGCTGATGGAACGTGAAGTCGCGCTGCGCCATCTCGATCGCGCGGAAGTAGTTCGCGAGGCCGTTGACCTTCGGCCAGTACCGGTCGACCTCGTCGATCACGCGCGGCGCGCCGTTCGGCGCGTCGCGCAGCGAGGCCACGTCATGCTTCAGGCGCGTCATGAATTCGCCGAGCACAGCGATTTCGTCGCGCGCGCGCGGGATGCGCAGCCAGTATTCGGACACCTCGGAAGGCCGCTGCAGGAACCCGAACGACACCGACAGGCTGTCGAGCTGCATCTGCACGTGATCGAAGTTGTCGTCCACGCGTGTCGCGTAGAGGATCAGCTGGCGGTCGAAGCGCGTATAGACGTTCCGGTATTGCGCGGCGGTCCAGAACACGCCTTCACGCGGCCCTTCGAGCACTCCTTCGTTGACCGATGTCGCGAGCAGGTCCGACAGCAGGAACGCCCACGCCGCGAATCCCATGATCCACAGCGTTCCCAGAACCACGATGATTTTCTGGTTTTTCCATCGTCCGCGCCTCAGCCTCATGTCGTGCGCTTACTTCACGGTCAGGCCGATGATCTGCCACGCGAACTTCGCTTCGCCGAGCGGCGTCTTCAGCTCGTCGGGATACTGGTCGCGCGGATACATGACCCACAGCGGACCGTAGTTGTCGTTGTCGAGCACCTTGCCGTTCATCGTGCGCGCGAGGATGACGCCGTACTTGTCGGCGTCCGAGACGGGGATCGTGAACGTGTATTCGTCGATGCAGCGGAATTCGATCTCGGTGCCGTGCGCGTCGACCGTCTTCAGCACGTCGGACAGGCTCGGGCCGGTGAAGGTCGCCGTCGGGGTCCAGCTCGTCGACGTGACGATCGTGTGCTGCGGCAGTGCCATCAGCGCCTGCTCGGAAAAGACGAACGACGTTTTGTCGGGCTGGTTGCTGCGGCCGATGTTGCCGTCGACGGTGAACGTGAAGGACGCGGCCCAGCTCGCGGCGGCCATGCCGAGCAGGGCCGCGGCGGCCACGCTCTTTATCCACATCGTCGAAACTCGCATGTCTTTTCCTCGTTGGTGTAATGGTAGGTTTTCGTTGCGGCGTCAGTTCGCCGCGGCGACGGCCGGCAGCGCGATCTTCAGTTCGCGCGCCACTTCGGCGAACAGGATCGGCAGGCGCACGGGTTTTTCCTCGCAGCGCGTGTTGTAGTGCGACACGATATGCGCGATCTCGTCCTCGCTCGCTTCGCCGGTCGAGATCTTGCCGGTCAGCAGGAAGATCGGGGCACCGCCGTTCTCGCTCGAGCGGATGCCGCGCACCAGATCGGCGGCCGTCTGGTCGCCAAGCATCCAGTCTAGGATGTAGCCGTCGAAATCCTCGACCTCCAGCGCCTTGCGGAACGATGCGCCGTCATGGTACGGGATCGCGTTCACGCCTTTTTCGATGAAGTATTCGCATAGGGTTTCGGCGACGTCCCGCGAATCGTCGACCACCGCGATGCGCGCCGCATACACGTTCGGCTGGCTCGAGCGCAGCTCGATGACGTCGACCGGGTACGTGCGCCCTTCGCGCGCATGCTCGCGTTCGGTGACGATCCATTCGCCCTGCCACTGCAGCGCGACGAAGTCCGTTTCGATCTGGCTGCTGGCCTTCGTCGAGATCGCCGCGCGGCAGCGAAAGCGGCGCGACTCGATCACGAGCGTCGCGTCGATCATCTCGGCGGCGGCGGGCTGCGCGCCCTTGTCGTCGAGCAGGAACGCGGGCGGCACGCCGAAGTGCGTCGCGATGTCCTGCAGTTGCGACAGGTTCCACGGGATCAGGCCTTTCATCTTGCGCGTGACGACCGAGAAACTCAGGCCGAGCACGTTCGCGATCGTCGTGTTGTGACTTCGCGGCGGAATGCCGTTGCGCGTCAGCAGATCGCGCACCTTGGTGGCGGTGATGAGATCGACGTTGGCCTGCTCGCTATTGGACATCTTGAAGGGGTCTCCCGGGTTTCAGCGACGAAGAGGATATTCAAAAGTGACGCGATACGCAAACTTCGAAATCGCAAATCACCTTGACATGCCATATTTCTCCATTATTATTGCTCACCACGTCACTATTGTTTGCTGCGTCAGGTTTGGAGGCCGATGTCGACACTGGTCGGCACAGCGAAAAGCGGCTGCGACGAAGTGACTGAACGATTCGAAAGAGAACCTGAGAGAGCCTTGGACTGCGTGTCGGCGTTGGCGAATTGTATTCGCCTCGCCGCGCGCAAACCGGGTGAGCGCTCGCGGGGGTGAATGGGGCGCGAGGCAGTGCGGCGCAGATAAAACGTTGGGAAGGCAAAGAAGATGGTTCGCCGTTTACTTGCACCGGGGCTGCTGTTGCTATTGGCCGCGTGCGCGCAGGATCCGTCCGTCACGAGCAACACGGTGCGGATCTGCGACGAAACCGGTTGTTCTGATCGTCCAAAAGATCAGGTCTCCTATCAAAAAAGGGACGATTCGGACGACCGTGAAGACCCGCGCATCGTATCGCTGAAGCAGGCCGCGAAGACCCAGCCGAAGGCTGCCTACGACCTCGGCCTGCGTTATTTCCGCGGCGACGGCGTACGTCAGGACAGCTACCAGGCACTCAAGTGGATGCGTGACGCAGCCGAGCGGGGCGACCTGCAGGCGCAGAAGGCGCTCGGCAGTTTCTATCTGTTCGGCCTCGAGGAGATGGGCTCCGATCCGCGCGAAGCGGACAAGTGGCTGTCGATCGCGGCAGCCCGCGGCGACAAGGAATCGAAGAAGCTGCTCGAGCTTGCCCGCAAGGCCAGGAAGGAAGACGAAGAAGACTGGAAATGGCGCACGCAGTGGCGTGATGTCTATTACGGCTACTGGTATTCGGGCTATCCGTACTATGGCGTCTGGCATCAGACGTACTGGTACTACTGACCGGACCGACAGCAACGGGGGCTGCAGCGGGGAGACCACCATCGCGCGCCACGCCGGGGGGCTTATCGAAGTTCGCACGGACACATAAGCCGAACAACGACTCTATCGATCGACAACGACATGAAGACCATCCTTTCCCAACGTCTTACTCAAGGTGCGCTGGTTGCAGCGCTTTGCGCGTCCGTCGCCGGCTGCGGCGGCATGGTGATGCCCGGCGGCCAGAATGCCGGTGTGACGGGCGCCGCCGCGGGCGGCACCAGCGCCGGTGCCGATTCGGGCCTGCAGCGCTGCACTTCGCCGCTCGGCACGATCGCCGTCGACGACGGCCGCAATGCCGACTGGTGGGGCCCGTTCGGCAGCGCGACCAAGATGACCACCATCGACCCGCTGCTGCGGCTGGCCGTTCAGCAGTCGAACTGCTTCGTGATCACGTCGATCGGCAACCAGAAGAGCGACGCACGCCTGTCGCGCATCACGCAACTGCAGCGCAACTCGGGCGAATACCGCGCGGGTTCGAAGCAGCAGAAGGGCCAGCGCGTCGCGGCCGACTACTACATGGAACCGCAGATCGTCATCAACGATTCGCCGATCGGCGGTATCGGCAGCATGATCGGCGGGCTGATCGGCAACAGCGCGGTGGCGGCGGTGGCCGGCCACCTGCAGACGAAGGCATCGGTCGTGACGCTGACGCTGTTCGACGTGCGCTCGGCCGTGCAGATCGCGGCGTCTGAAGGCAGTTCGACGGCGACCAACTACGGTGCGGCGCTCGGCGGCTTCGGCGGCGGCGTGGGCGGTGCGCTCGCCGGTTTCTCGTCGACGCCGGAAGGCAAGGCGACCGTCGTCGCATTCATCGACGCGTACAACAAGATGGTCGTCGCCCTGCGCAGCTACAAGGCGCAGGACGTCAAGGGCGGCCTTGGCCGCGGCGGTCAGCTGCAGGTCAACTGACGCTGCCGGGCCGGCGGTGCGTGCCGCCGGCCGATTTCCGATACATGACTGTCCGTGCGCGCGGCGCCGTCCGCGCGTACCGGCTTCGTTCGTCCTTTTCGCTTCGAGGTGATTCCGATGAAAGCTGCCGCATTGATCGCACTGACCTGTCTCGCACTGACCGCTTGCGGCGGCGGCGACGACAATTCCTCGCCCGCCGCGGACGGCGGATCGGGGACGAGCAACAACGGCGGCAGTGGCGGTAACGGCAGCGGCAACGGCGGATCCGGTGGCTCGGGCGAATCCGGTGGTTCGGGCGGCAGCACGCTGACGTGGCGTTACGACGCGCAGACGCCTGCGACGGACGGCCCGGGCTTCCTGACGCTTCTCAACAGCGAAGGTGCGAAGGGCTATCGCTATCTGGGCGACGTCTACTACGACCCGACCAACGGCGGGACGCGCTCGATCTTCGTGAACGACGGCACGGCGCAGACTTATACGTATCAGCTGCAATCGCCGCCGAAAGACTGGTCGGGCTTCCTCAGCCAGGCCAACGGGGAAGGCGCGAACGGCTACCGTTACGAAGGGCCGTACGGTTTCGGCTATCTGTATCGCAAGGACGGCGGCTCTTCGGATACCTACACGTATACGACGACGGGCCTTCCGGGCGACCCGAACGCGTTCCTCACCCAGGCGAACGCGCAGGGCCAGTCGGGTTACTGGTTCTTCAGCGCGATGGTCGTCGGATCGGTGCAGGCGAATGTGTACATGAAGAACAACGCATCGAGCGCGACCTATACGTACGATGCGCTGGCCCCGGCGACGACCATCAACGATTTCATCGCGCAGGCCAATAGCGAAGGCGCGAAAGGGTATCGAGCGAAGGGCGGGCAGGTGTTCGGCAGCACGATGTCGTGGATCTACGTGAAGGATCAGACGCAATCGCCGACCTTCACGTACCAGTCGGCCGCGATCCAGTCGACCGGCGCGAACTACGTGCAGCAGGCGAACGATTTCGGTGCGCAGGGCTCGGCTTACCTGAGCGACATCGAGTTCGGTACGACGCCGCCGCTCGCGACGGCGTCGTTCTATTTCAAGCCGACGAACTGCACGGGCTTTCTGTGCACGGCGCTGAATCCGCTCACGCAGAACTGAGCTGGCGCTGCCGGCACGACGATGGTGCGCGGGCCGATCCTGTCCGGATGCCCGGTGCATGCCGAATCGGGTGCGTGCGATGCGCCCGTCTCGTTCGCGGACGCATCTTTCGCCGGCGGGATGGCGTTTCGTATGCGTGCGCGTGCGCGACCGTGGCGATTGGACGAAGCGACTTGTCCGGCAGGGGAGGCGCCCGTCCCCCGATTTAGCCGACAACCTTCGTTCAAGTTCAAAACAATCTTTCAAACAAATCGGACGTGTACTAAAAGGGTAATGCACGCCTGATTTTCGCAGTGCCGTTTGGCATGATCGGGATATCACTATCCCGAATGTTTCCATCGTGACGGCCGGTTCGGCAGGGAATCCGCTGCATGTTCGTGCGCCGGGCGCCGTCACGCCGAGCCATGCCATACAGCACGCTTCAGTCGATTCGCCGTTATCAGAGCATCTCGATGTTCGGGGGCGGCATCGTCGTCACGATCCTGATCCTGATCGCCTGCGGGCTCGGGATCACGTCGATCGTATACGGCTACCTGGACGGCGAGCGGCGCAATTTCCTGAACGGCCTCGAGGAAGCCGCCGACGAGGTGCAGATGGCCGAGACGTCGTTCCGCAACGGCGTCACGAACACGCAACTCATCTGGCGCGAGATCGGCCCGGCGCCGGCCGACGTCACGAATGCATTCTTCGCCCACGGCCAGCAGCTCGCGATCAAGCCGTATCCGTCGCTCGTGGTCGGCGTGCCGGGGCAAACCGCACAGCGCGACGAGGTCGCGCGCTATCTCGCGCTGTCGTTCCTGCTGTCGCGCATCTGCGCGGCGAGTTCGATCAATCGCGGGCGTACGCTCGAGGGCTATCACTACAGCACGCGCACGGGGATGTTCGGCTTCGTGCCGCACCTGGCGCGCGACAATCCGGCGCTCGCGTCGACCGACGCGCGTGCGCATGTGCTCGACGCGCTCCGCATCGATTTCGACGGGCCGCCGCCGGCCGCGAACGACGGGCGGCCGAACGTCCGCTGGTTGCCGCCCTACGTGAATCCCGTCACCGGACAGGCGCGCATCCGCGTGGCCGCCGAGGCGCGTGCCGGCGGCCACCCGTTTGCGGTGCTGGTCACCGAATACGCACCGGAATACCTGCTGTCATGGCTGTCGGGACGTGCGCCGGCCGGCACGTTCTTCATCGTGTCGACGGAGAACCGTCTGATCGCAATCGATCCCGGCGTCGAGCGCACGAACGCGCTGACCGAGCGCTTGTTGAGTCTCGACGTCGCGCGCGATGGCCACGCGTCCGGCGAGCCGTTCTTTCGCGATGGCGCGATCGTGTTCGGCAGCAAGCTCGCGGCAACCGGCTGGACGATCGCCTATGCGCTGTCTTGGGCCGACGTCATGGCCGGCATCGGCGCGCAGGCCGGCGCGCTCGCGGGGGCGACGCTCGTCGCGATCGTCGTGATGTGGCTGTTGCTCGTGTGCTTTCACCGGCGCGTGCTCGTGCCGGTCTATGCGCGCTCGGCCCGCGTGTTCGACAGCGAGGAGCTGTGTCGCAGCGTGATCGCGATGGCGCCGGTCGGCATCGGTCTCGTATCGTTGTCCGACCGGCGCGTGATGCTCGCGAGCGACGCACTGACGCAGATGCTCGTACCGCACGGCGGCGATCACCATGCGCTGTCCGCACAGGTGCTCGAGAAGTACGACGCGTTTGTCGCGAACGGGGGTGCCGGCCGGACGATGATGACCGAGTTCGCACTCGATGCACACGGCGATGCGCCGCTGCATCTGGAGGTCATCGCGCACAGCGCGCGCTACCAGGGCGAAGACGTGCTGATCGCGGCGTTCGCCGACACGAGCGCGCAACACCGGCTCGTGCATCAGCTCGAGGAGGCGGTGCGCGCGGCCGATTCTGCGAATGCGGCCAAGTCGTCGTTTCTCGCCGCGACGAGCCACGAGATCCGCACGCCGCTGAACGTGATCCTCGGCAATCTCGAACTACTTGAACGCACGGCGCTCGATGCGTCGCAGCAGAGCCGCGTGCGGACACTGCGCGCATCGGCCGAAGGTCTGCTCGCGATCGTCAGCGATATTCTCGATTTCTCGAAGATCGAAGCTGGTGCGATGTCGGTCGAGTCGATCGAGTTCGACGTGATCGCGGTGATCGAGCGCGAGCTTGCGGCGTTCGCGCCCGTCGCCAGGGCGAAAGGGCTGCCGCTATTCGCCGATATCGATGCGAGCGGCAGCCAGCAGATGCGCGGCGATCCGACGCGGCTCGCACAGGTGGTCGGCAACCTGTTGAGCAACGCGATCAAGTTCACGAGCGAAGGTCGCATCGTCGCGCGCGTGGCGGTCGGGCGCAATGCGCGCGGTGCACTCGAGCTCGCGATCGGCATCGAGGATACGGGCATCGGGATCGACGTCGCGCAGCAGGCCAGGCTGTTCAAGCCGTTCTCGCAGGTCGACGCTTCGATCACGCGACGCTATGGCGGCACGGGGCTCGGGCTCGCGCTGTGCGATCGGCTGGTCGAGGCGATGGGCGGGACGATCTCTGTCGAAAGTGCGCCGCGCGTCGGCAGCCTGTTCACCGTACGCTTGCCGTTGCGCATGGGTATTGCGCCGAAACTTCCGGTCGGTGCGCGTGCCGGCGCCGGCAGGACACTGATCGTCGTGTCGCCGGAGGACGCCTGGCGTGCGTTCGCATTTCCGCACCTGCGCGCATGGGGTTTCGACGTCGTGATGCATCCGAATCCGATCGGAATTGCAGCCGGGTGCCTCGCGCGTGCCCACGCGGTCGTGCTCTTCGGCGATTCCGATCAATGGCGGCGAGAGGAACTCGACAGCCTCGGCGGCGGTGCGCCGATTGTGCTGGCGACGCCGGACGGCCCGCTGCAGCCGGACGTCGCGGGCCGCACGATCCGCGTGTCGAGCTATTCGCTGAACGGGCTGCGCACGGCGATCGAGCAGGCGCGCGTCGTGAGCGTCGGACAGCGGCGCCAGGCGACCGGCGAAGCCGATGACGGTCGACCCGGAGCGGTTTCCGGTACGCGTGTGCCGCGTGTGCTGATTGCCGACGATGCGGCCGTCAACGGCTCGATTTTCCGCGAGCAGTTGGAGGTGCTCGGCTGCATGGTCCGATGCGTGTCGTCCGGCGGCGCGGCGCTCGACACGCTCGTGACCGGCGAGTGGGACGCGCTGCTGCTCGGCGCCGACCTGCCCGACATGTCGGCCCGTGAACTGGCGGAAGCGGTTCGTGCGCGCGCCGTGCCGTGCGACATGATCGTCGTGGCATCGCATCTCGCGCCCGACGACGCCCGGCGTTACGCGGCATCGAACGTGGAATGCGTGCTGACCAAGCCCGTGACGCTGGCGGACCTGCGCCAGAGTGTCGCGCGCATCGCGCGGCGGCGCGGAATCGCGTTTCCTGCGGGTGCGGAGGGCGAGCGGTCGACGTCGAGAGCGATGGCGGCCGCGGCGGTGCACGGGCAGGGACGATAAAAGAAAAGCGACACCACGACGACGTCGATCGGCGGTGTCAAAGCGGGGAAGGCAGACACGCCGCATCGCTCCGGTGTCGCGTGATTTCGACTGAAGAAGGAAGGGTAAGGCCGTGCGCTATATGGGAAAGGTGTTCGGGCTGCTGCTTGGATTCGCGACGTTGCCGGAGAAATCCAGACGGGATTTCCTGACGAAGCTGAACGAATTCATGATGATGTCGCCGTCGCAGAAGCGACGGGCCATCACCGAGTGGCAGCACGCCGCGGATGACGGGCCGGGCGAGCCGGACAAATCCGCGGTCAAGCGTTAGGCAGCGGCTTCCGCCGCTCAGCGGGACCGGATGGATCGACGGCGTCGGGAGCGCCGCCGATCGGATGTGCGTGGGCGGCGCACCATCGAGGGTTCGTGCCGCAACGCCGTGTCGCGCGCCTCGGCTGGCGCGAGGCAGGTGCGCCGGACCGGGACGGGCGCAGGCAGCCTGGACTCCACCACCGCGACGCAGAACCTGTCTATCATCTTAAAATTACACTGCGCACCGCCCGGTTCGCTGGACGCCGCAACGCGACCGTGTTGCGGGATCGATTCGAATCCCGGCGCGTCGCACAACATGGCACGTCGGGCCGCGTGTATCGGGAGAAGAATAGAGATGGATGAATTTTTTGTGCGGGTGATGGTGGCGGACGATCATCCTTCGTCCGCACTCGGGATGTCGCAGGCGCTCGCGGGCAGCAGCACGATCAAGCTGCTCGGCACCGTCTCGAATTCGACCGACCTCGTCGCGGTGCTCGACGAGCAGCAGAGCGATGTGCTCGTCGTCGACTATGTCATGCCCGGCGGCAAGTATGGCGACGGTCTTTCACTGCTGTCGTTTCTCCAGCGGCGCTATCCGGCGCTTCGTCTCGTGACGATCACGATGATCGACAATCCGAGCGTGCTGTTCGCGATCCAGAAGCAGGGTGTCGGGTGCATCCTGAGCAAGTCCGATGCGATTTCGCACCTGGTCGGCGCGGTTCATGCGGCGTTCGTCGGCGCGAATTATCTGTCTCCATTCGTCAAGAAGCTGCTGGAGGACTGCCGGCCGTCGGCAGGTACCCGTACGCTGACTGCCCGCGAGATCGAGGTCGTGCGGCTTTACGGGGCGGGCCTGACGGTCGGCGAGATCGCCGTCCAGCTTCATCGCAGCAAGCAGACGATCAGTTCGCAGAAGTCGAGCGCGATGAAGAAGCTCGGCATCGTGCGCGATGCAGACCTGATCCGCTATGCGAGCGAGGGCCAATTGCCCGAATTGCCGGAGGCCGAGGCGTAGACGGACGCCCCGGGGCCTGAACTCGGTGAGTTGCACGGCGCATGACGTCGTGCCGGCGCCGATCCGATTTCGACGATACGTATGCCGACCAAACTGAAAACGCTGATCGCGCACGCCACCGCCGCGGGCCGCAAGCCGTTCGAGCCTGGCCGCGTTCGACGGCAGCAGCAATGGCTGTTATACGGGAGCGGCGTGGCGATCACGATATTCGTACTCGTCTGTGCGGCACTCGTCGCGCGCCTCGACATACACGAATCGGTTGCGCAATACCGCTCGGAATTTCTGGTGCGCAAGGCCGATATGTTGGCGGAAATGGAGGTGATCAAGGCGCTCCAGAACCGTTATACCGAGACCCTGGAACTGATGGCGAACCAGCAGCCGGCCGTGCCTCCGGATGCGCTGAAGCGCTTCGACGACGGTCATGGCAGGCTGGACATACTGGGTCGGATGGGGCGCGTGGCGATTGCCGCTTTCGCGGTCGCCCCGTCCGTGCGGTCGGCGGGTGATTATCCGCCGTTTCTCGGCGAGTTTCTTCAGCACGTCGAGGTGACGGGGAGGATGCCGCCGCGGCAACCCGGCGACCCGGGGATGGGCGGATATCTGATCGATCCGCACGGGACGTTCGTCATCGTGACCGGATATCCGTTGGTCAAGCAGTCGCGCGCGCTGCCGGCAGGCTTCGACGTGAAAGCATTGATCCGGAAATTGCAGCCGCCGGCCGATCTGTATCCGGTATCCGCGACCGCCGACAACCGTACGGTTCTGCTCGAGAGACGCGACGATCCGCTCGCCGGACGGTCCGTGCTGCGATTCGTGCAATCGATCCGGGACGCACACGGCAAGCTGGTCGCGTGGCTCGTCGTCGTCAGCCGGCCGGAGATCGACGCCATCCTCGCGCCGGCATCGGCCGGCATGGAGTACGCGCTGGTCGATGCACACGCGAACGTGCTGAGCGGTGGTCAGTCGGATGCCGCGATGATTGCCCGCGGGGTCGATTATGCGCGGGCTGCGGGCGGTGCGCGTGCGGTCGCACATCGGGTCGGCACGAGCATCGTGATCGGCGACCGGATGCCGGGGTTCGACGAGGTGCTGACGGCGACGATCACGTGGCGCGCCCTGTTTGACGACATGGCGGTGCGGTTGAGCATTACCGCCGGTCTCGCGTTGCTCGCCATCGGCACAGTGTGGTGCGCGATCGTTGTATTCGACCGGCGCGCGCTGCGGCCCGCCAACCGCCGCGCAATCCGGCTGATCGAAAGCGAGGCGCTGAACCGCACGTTGATTCGCACGGCGCCGGCCGGGATCATGCTGCTGTCGCTGGCCAACGGCGAAATCATGGTGCGCAACGAGGCCGCGCAGGCCTATGGCGACACCGGAACGGCGCCGTCGTTCGGCAAACGCATCTGGCAGGCTTGGCAGGGCAGTATCGCGAGCGGGACGGTGCCACGTGTCGTTACGCACGAGTTGTCGCTCGAGCGCACCGACGGCGGCACGACCTATCTCGCTGCGGATATCGTCCGCACCCGCTATCGCGGCGTCGACGTGCTGCTCTGTACGCTCACCGACATCACCGCACGCAAGCAGATGGAAGACAAGTTGCGCGAGGCCCGGGAGGCGGCAGACGATGCGAACAAGGCGAAATCGACGTTCCTTGCGACGATGAGCCACGAGATCCGCACGCCGCTGAACGCGATCGTCGGCAATCTCGAACTGATGGCGCGGGCGGCGTTGCCCGCGGTGGAACAGCGCCGGCTGCAGACGGTCGTGTCGTCGTCGGACGCGCTGCTGCGCGTGATCAACGACGTTCTCGATCTGTCGAAGGCGGAATCCAACCAGATGGTGCTGGAGGCCGTACCGTTCGACTTGCGTGCGGTGCTGCACGACGTCGCGGCGATCTTCCACCCGCTCGCCGACGCGAAGCAACTCGTACTCGAATGCCGGATCGCACCCGAACTCGCCGACGGTTACGTCGGCGACCCGACCCGCCTGCGCCAGATCCTGTCGAATCTCGTCAGCAACGCGATCAAGTTTACCGAACGCGGCAGCGTGACGATCGAAGCGCGGCAGTCTGTTGCCGGGGATCGCGCGCGCGGCGTCAAAATCGCGGTGCGCGATACCGGTATCGGTATCGCGCCGGAGAGCCTGCCGACGCTGTTCGACGTGTATGTCCAGACCGATGCGTCGATCTATCGGCGCTTCGGCGGCACGGGGCTCGGGCTGCCGCTGTGCCGGCGCCTCGCGCGATTGATGCATGGCGATCTGACGGTCGAGAGCCAGCCGGGCGCGGGCACGACGCTGGTGGCATCGCTGCCGATGCCCGAGGCGCCGTCCGCGTGGCGGGCCGCGCTCGACGAGCCGGAATCCGGGATCCCGGCGCCGCAGGCGTGCGATGCCGGCGATACGCCGCTACGCGTGCTCGTTGCCGAGGATCATCCGGCGAGCCGCGCATTGCTGCGCGATCAGCTCGAGGTGCTGCATTGCAGCGCGACGCTCGTCGCGAACGGGATCGAAGCGATGCGCGCATTCTTTACTCAGCCGTTCGACGTCGTGCTGACCGATCTCGGCATGCCGGAACTCGACGGTTTCGCGCTCGCGAATTTCCTGCGCGAGCAGGGCGCGAACGTGCCGGTGATCGCGATGACCGCGCATGCGACCGACCAGGACCGGCACCGCTGTGCGCAGGTGGGGGCGGTGGAGGTGGTGCTCAAGCCGCTGTCGATCGATGCGCTCGATGCGGTGTTGCGGCGGCACGCGCCGCGCGGGGCGGCTGCTGCGCTGCCTTCGGCCGGCCGCGGGGCATCGCCGGCCCCGGCGATCACGGACGAGATGCACGAGAAGTTGCGAACCGCGACGCTGCGCTCACTCGCCTTGATCGACGACGCGCTGCCGCGCGGCGATATCGATCCGGTCAGGATCGAACTGCATTCGATGCGCGGAGGTTTCGCGCTGGTGGGCGACACCGACGCGTGCGACGCCTGTGCGCAAGTCGAGCATGCGTTGTCGCGAGACGGGGCGCACGCACTGATGCCGGCGTGGCCCGCATGCCGGGCGGCGATCGAGGACGCCCTCGACCGGCTTGCCGGAAGCGGCTCGGGAACGTCGCGCGACCAGATCTGAACGGTTCGCGCGGAATTGGGCGGCGATCGGCAAGATGGGGCTTCCCCGTTCGGCCTTGGCCGAGCGCCATCGTCTTTCCGGCTCCCGCTCGTTCGGCGAGCGGGAGTCGTCATGCCGAACCCGACGGGTTCAACGCGTCATTACCAGTTGACCGGACCGAAACGCCACTGCCCGTCGATCTTGCCGAAACTCATGCCGACCGTGGTGTAGGGTTGGGCGGCACCTTCGGCCGAACTGGTTTCGATGTTGCCGGTGTTCGTATTCAGCCCGACCAGGGTACCCCAGTAGAACGGGCCGTATATCGGCGATACCAGGTCGAGACGGCTGCTCGACTTCGACGCGCGGATCGTGCCGGCGTTCTCGCCGACGAGGCCGCCCAGGTTCGAACGCAGGCCCGCGATCGTGCCGGTGGACGACGCGTCGTCGATGACGGCACCCTGATCGTTCAGCCCCACCAGGCCGCCGACGTTCGAGTCGTTCGCCGTGACATTGCCGGACGCGGACGCATGGCGCACGATCGCTCGGTTGCCGCGGTTCGCGCCGACCAGTCCGCCGGCGCGGCTGCCGTTGCCGGCCGTCACGTCGACGGCGGCGCGTACGGTATCCAGCACGCCGGCATTCAGGCCGACGAGTCCGCCGGCATCGCTTCCATCGCCCGCGCTGACCTTGCCGGTCGCGCTTGCGTTCGACACGGTCCCGTCGTTTGTGCCGACGAGCCCGCCGGCGTGGCTGTGGCGGCCTGCCGTTACCGTGCTCCTGGCCTGCGCGTTCCGAATCGTGGCGCCGTTCCTGCCTGCCAGACCGCCGACATGGGCGCTGGCAAGATCCGTTACGTCGCCGTTCGACTGCACGTCGTCCAGCGTGCCGCTCGCGTTGTCGCCGACGAAGCCGCCGATGGCGATTGCACCGTTGGCCGAGACCGGACCGGATGCGGATGCGTTCGCGATCCTGCCGCCGTCGCGGTTCTTGCCGACGAAGCCACCCACGTACCCGCCTTTGCCTGCCGTGACCGTGGCGTTGGCCGACGCGTCGCGAATCGTGCCGGCGTTGACACCGACGAAGCCGCCGGTGCTCGTATTGTCGCGGCCGGACACGCGCCCGCTGCTCGATGAGCGAACGATCAGCCCATGGTTGATGCCGACGAGTCCGCCCGCGCTCTGGACCTCGGGGTTGAACGATTCGTCGAGCGGCGTGCCGGGGCGGCCGGACAACGTGACGTCGGCGAAAGCCTGGCTGTCGGCGATCGTGCCGGCGTTGCTGCCGACCAGGCCACCTACGGAGACGGTGTTGTTGCTGCCCGATACCCGCCCGGTGAAGCTCGCGCGGTCGATCGCGCCGAGGTTCCGGCCGACGAGGCCGCCCATCAGGACCGCGCTCCTGCCGTGGTACGAGACGCTCATGTTTTTCGCGGTGACGTTGGTGATGCGTCCGCCCAGGTTGTCGCCGACCAGACCGCCGACGTACGCGGCGCGCGCGGCCGACGTGCCGTCGACGGTGAGCGAATCGAGCGTCAGGTTCGCGAGCGTGCCGCTGCTTTGCCCGAACAGGCCGATGTTCGGCCCGGTATTGGTGATCGACAGCCGGCTGATCGTGTTGCCGAGGCCGTCGAATACGCCGTAGAACGCGCGGTCGCCGCCGATGCTGCGGAAGCTCGCGTTCGCGCCGTCGATCGTATTGCCGATCACGTAGCGGCCGCCGAGGTTCGCATCGATACTGCGCAGGTCGGCAACCGTGTGCAGCACCTTGTAGTCCTCGCCGTTCGAGCGGAACGACGCGTTCTCGCCGGACAGCGTGACGACAGCCTGGTTGTTCAGCGTATGGCCGTTCTTCGAATTGAGCTCGAGGTGTGCGTTACGGCCGGTGAGCTTCAATGCGTCGTTGATGCGGATTTTGTCGGCGGCGTTGACGGTCAGGCGCGCATTCGCGCCGGTCGACGACAACGTTTGCCGAAGATCCACGTTGCCGTTCTGCGACGTGAGCGTGAGCGAGCGATCGCTGTTCCACGACACCGGGGCGCCGACCGTCAGGTCGCCTCGCGTGTTGGTCAGTGCGACGTCGGTCGTGCCGAGGTTGCGTGACAGCGTGTCGCCATCGATCGACGCGTCGGCCGGATAGAGGCTGTCGGCGTTGTTGTTTGCGACGCCGGCATTGGCGGCTTCGATGGTCCAGGTGCCCGCGGTGTCGCCTGCACGCGTGTCGACCGTGGTGCCGCGTGCGACACGAACCTGTTCGCCGCGTGTGACGATGGAGCCGGCCGGCGCGCCGGCTTCGGCCGCGCTCGTGTCGAGCGTGCCGGCGACCTTGACGGTGCCGCCGTCGAGCGTGATCTTGCCGGCGCGGCTGGCGAGGCCCTTGGCCTCGATGGTGCCGGTGTTGTTGACGACGGCGTTCAGCAGGTTGCCTGCCGCACGCGCGGTCATCAGCACTTCGCCGCCGTCGGCCTTGAGCAGGCCGCCGTTGCTGGCTTGCGCGTCGACCGCGCCGCCTTCGACCTGGAGGCTGAGCAGGTCGTTGCCGTCGAAGTTGACCTTGAAGGTGTTGCCTGCGCCGAGCGCGATGCGGCCCATCTTCGCCTGGATCACGCCGTTGTTGGATACGCGCGCGCCGAGCAGCGCGACGCTGCCGCCGTCGGCGGCGGTGATGTGGCCGTCGTTGACGACGGAGGCGGTGGAGTTGCCGGAGAAGCGATAGTTGCCGGCGAGGAAGTCGGCGTCGGCGATGTTCTGGGTGGACGCGACGAGGCCGCCGACGTTGATCTGCGCGCCGGAGCCGAACAGCACGCCGTTCGGGTTGACGAGGAAGACCTTGCCGTTGGCGTCGAGCTGGCCGTGGATCTGGCTGCCGTTGTTGCCGACGACGCGGTTCAGCGCGATCGACTGCTTGCCGGGCTGATGGAACGCTACGCGCTCGTTGCCGGCGATGCTGAAGTCGTTCCAGTTGGTGATGAGCTTGTCGGTGTGCTGGTTGATCGACATCGACTTGCCGTCGTTCTCGCGGACGATGTCGGCCTTGCCGGCGGTGATGTTCTCGCCGGTGGGCAGTGCGAAGGCGGGCAGGGCGGTGAAGCCGAGCAGGGAGAGGGCGGCGGCAGCGCGCTTGGCGCTACCGGGCTTGGCGCGCCGGCGCGCGGTTTCCCCAACGGCGCGCCAGCATCCCTGAGTCGGGTTCCACACCAGTGCGTAGGTCTTGTTCATCGTTTGGTCTTCCTGGTTGATTTGCGGGAAGTCCGGCCGATCTTGACGGCAGATCGGCCGGAGGCAGGCAACCGGCGGCCTCGCGGCCGCCGGCGACGAGCGGTCGGACCGCTCGTATCAGGCGACGGATCCAGTCTGCCGTTCAGGCGGCGCAGCCGGAACCGTTCGGGTTCACGTCAGGGCTTCACCTGACCATAGTTCACGCCGACCAGCGCGCCGTAGGACTGGTCATAGCCCGCCTTCACATCGACGACGCTGGTACTCGACGAGCCGTAGACGAAGCCGAAATTGCCGCCGACGAGCCCGCCCAGTCGCGCGTACCGGCCGCCGGATACCGTGCCGCTCGACGACGAGGCGGTGATGGTGCCGCCGTTGCTGCCAACGAGGCCGCCGACGTAGCTCGCGTCGCCGCCCTTGACGGAGCCCGTCGCGCGCGACTGATCGACTTTCCCCGTCAGGATGCCGACGAGGCCGCCGACCTTGCTCTGCATGCCGGCTTCGACGTTGCCCGACGCCGTCGACCGTGCGACGGTGCCGTTCTCGTTGCTGCCGACGAGGCCGCCGGCCGACGAGAAGTCGCCTGCCTTTACCTCGCCCGTGGCGCGGGAATCGGCGATCGTCCCCGTGTTACGGCCTGCGAGCCCGCCCGCGTAGCTGGATTGACCGGCCCGGACCTTGCCGTTGGCGCTCGACGTGCGGACGATGCCCTGGTTGAGCCCGACGAGGCCGCCTGCCGTGCTGCCGTTCAGAACGGTGACGCTTCCCGACGCGTTGGAGGAGTCGAGCGTGCCGGCATTGGTCCCGGCAAAGCCGCCCGCCGTGCTGTTGTGGCCCGCGGCCACGTCGCCGGATGCGTCGGATGCCTCGATGGTGCCGGCATTCGCGCCGACGAAACCGCCGACCGTGCTGTTGTCGTCGCCGGCCACGTTGCCGCTGGCCAGGGATGTCTCGATGAAACCGTCGTTCGCGCCCGCGAAGCCGCCGAGCGTCGATTTGCCCGTGGCGCGGACATGGCCTTGCGCGTTGGATGCATGGATGCGGCCCGCCGTGCCGTTGCGCCCGACGAAGCCGCCGGCAACGCTCTCGGTGCCAGCAATGACGTTGCCCGTCGAGGTCGACTGGTCGATGTCGCCGTCGTTGTAGCCGACCAGGCCGCCGGCCACCGTCTTGTTGCCCGCCGTCACGGTTCCGTTGGCCTGCGACTTCAGGATACGGCCGCTGTTCGTGCCGACGAGACCGCCGACCGTGCTCGACGCGGCTGCGAACACGTCGCTGTCGGATGTGGAATCGTCGATTTCGCCCAGGTTCACGCCTGCGAGGCCGCCGGCGACGCTGCGCTCGCCGACGCTCACCTTGCCGCTGGAGCGCGACTGCGCGATGGTGCCCAGGTTCAGGCCGACGAGCCCGGCCGCGATGGCGTTGTTGCGCGCGGTCACGCTCGCGGTCGACGACGACTGCTTGACGATGCCGTTGCCGTCGTTGAAGCCGACGAGTCCGCCGACCATCGAATTGGCGCCCGTCGCGTTGATGGAGCCCGCACTCGACGAGCGCTCGATCATGCCCGTGTTGTGACCGACCAGGCCGCCGGTGGCGCCATCGTGCGCGGCGCTGATGCGGACGTCGGCATGGCTGTCGCGGATCGTTGCCGATACCGGCGGCTTGTTCAGCAGCGTCAGGTTCTCGCCCACGAGGCCGCCGATCGCCTGCGCGTAGCGATCGCCGTCGATGCGGCCGGACACGCTGGCGCGCTCGATCGTGCCGCCGTAGTTCGAGCCGACGAGGCCGCCGATGATCGCCGGCCCCGTGGCCGAGACCGACACGTTCGTGGCCGTCACGTTCGAGATCAGGCCCGAGTTGCTGCCGGCGAGCGTGCCGACCGAAATCGGCCAGCCATACGGCAGACCCGACGCGGTCGTCACGATGTCGTTCAGGTTGAGGTTGGCGATGCTGCCTGCGTTGTGCGAGAACAGGCCGACGGCCAACTTGCCCGGATTGGAGATCCGCAGACGCGTGATCGTGTTGCCGAGGCCGTCAAATTTGCCGTAGAACGATTGGTCGCCGCCGATGCTGCGGAAGTTCGTGTTCGCGCCGTCGATCGTGTTGCCGATCACGTAGCGGCCACCCCGGTTCGCATCGACACTGCGCAGGTCGGCAACCGTGTGCAGCACTTTGTAGTCCTCGCCGTTCGAGCGGAACGACGCGTTCTCGCCGGACAGCGTGACGACGGCGTTGCGGTTGGAAAGCGTGTGGCCGTTCTTCGAGTTGAGCTCGAGGTGCGCGTTGCGGCCGGTGAGCTTTACCGCGTCGTTGATGCGGATTTTGTCGGCGGCGTTGACGGTCAGGCTCGCGTTCGCACCGGTCGACGACACCGTCTGCTGCAGATCGACGTTGCCCTTCTGCGACGTGAGCGTGAGCGAGCGATCGCTGTTCCATGACACCGGGCCGCCGACCGTCAGGTCGCCTTGCGTGTTCGTCAATGCGACGCTGGTCGTGCCGAGGTTGCGCGACAGCGTGTCGGCACCGATCGAGCGATCGCCGTTCACGCCCGCATTGGCGGCTTCGATGGTCCAGGTGCCGGCGGTGTCGCCCGCGCGCGTGTCGACGCGCGTGTCGGCGGCGACGTCGACGCGTTCGCCGCGTGTGACGATGGAGCCGGCCGGCGCGCCGGTTTCGGCCGCGCTCGTGTCGAGCGTGCCGGCGACCTTGACGGTGCCGCCGTCGAGCGTGATCTTGCCGGCGCGGCTGGCGAGGCCCTTGGCCTCGATGGTGCCGGTGTTGTTGACGACGGCGTTCAGCAGGTTGCCTGCCGCACGCGCGGTCATCAGCACTTCGCCGCCGTCGGCCTTGAGCAGGCCGCCGTTGCTGGCTTGCGCGTCGACCGCGCCGCCTTCGACCTGGAGGCTGAGCAGGTCGTTGCCGTCGAAGTTGACCTTGAAGGTGTTGCCTGCGCCGAGCGCGATGCGGCCCATCTTCGCCTGGATCACGCCGTTGTTGGATACGCGCGCGCCGAGCAGCGCGACGCTGCCGCCGTCGGCGGCGGTGATGTGGCCGTCGTTGACGACGGAGGCGGTGGAGTTGCCGGAGAAGCGATAGTTGCCGGCGAGGAAGTCGGCGTCGGCGATGTTCTGGGTGGATGCGACGAGGCCGCCGACGTTGATCTGCGCGCCGGAGCCGAACAGCACGCCGTTCGGGTTGACGAGGAAGACCTTGCCGTTGGCGTCGAGCTGGCCGTGGATCTGGCTGCCGTTGTTGCCGACGACGCGGTTCAGCGCGATCGACTGCTTGCCGGGCTGATGGAACGCTACGCGCTCGTTGCCGGCGATGCTGAAGTCGTTCCAGTTGGTGATGAGCTTGTCGGTGTGCTGGTTGATCGACATCGACTTGCCGTCGTTCTCGCGGATGATGTCGGCCTTGCCGGCGGTGATGTTCTCGCCGGTGGGCAGTGCGAAGGCGGGCAGGGCGGTGAAGCCGAGCAGGGAGAGGGCGGCGGCGGCGCGCTTGGCGCTACCGGGCTTGGCGCGCCGGCGCGCGGTTTCCCCAACGGCGCGCCAGCATCCCTGAGTCGGGTTCCATACCAGTGCGTAGGTCTTGTTCATGGAGTTGTGTTCCTCTGAAAAAAATACAGGGTGGCCGCTTCGTATTGGTATGTATACCTAACGAAATGGAGAAATCGAAGAGACGCAAAAAGTGCGAATCCCGATGATGCGGGCGGCTATGCCGCCCGCATTACTTGCAGCCCGCCCCTGTCTGGCGGGCCGCACGTCGACCGCCGCTCAGAAATACTGCGCGGCCTGAAGCCAGACGCTCGGCGAACGTGTGGCCGACGCTACCGGATCGGCGTAACCGACCGGCAGCGCGGCGGTCACGCTGACTTGGTGGCGCGTGCCGAACCAGCTCGCCCCGACGCCGAGCGACGACAACTGCACGGTGTTGCGCTCGCGCGACCATCGCTGCTTGCTGAGCTGAATGCGTCCCGTGTCGACGAATGCGCTCAATTGCCAGCCGGGCGCGACGAGATAGCGCAGTTCGGCCGTGGCCTGCCAACCCTGATCGCCGCTGCCGGCGCCGAGCGCGAATGCACGCACGCCGTACGGGCCGCCGAGGTTGAATTTTTCCGAAGCATCGAGATTGCGCGACGACAGCTGCGCGCTGAACTGGGTATAGAGCTGGAATCGCGAGCCGAGCGCCTGGAGCCGCAGCGCGCTGACGTTCAGCTTCGCGAACTGGCCTTGGGTATGAACGTAGTAGTCCATGTCGAGCGGATCGTTGCCGCTCAGATGGCCGATGCCGAGCGTGGCGGAGAAGCCGCTCCTGCCGCCGCCGCCGAAGGCATCCTGCTGGTTGCCGCTCACGCCGAACGACCACAGATCGACGGTCTTGTCGTTGACCACGTCGAATGCCCCGTACACGTCGCGCAGATGCTTGTTTTCGTAGACGAACTGCGCGTCGAGGCTCGCGCGCCTGCTGCGCAGCAGCGGCTGCGTGACGAATGCCGAGCGAACGTCGGCGCCGCCGTGGAAGCGCAGGTCCTTGAGGTCGCGGCCGATCCGGTAGTCCATGTCCGAATAGGCGATGCCGACGCGGGTCGATAGCGGGCCGACGGGCAGTTGATACGACGTGCGGTAATAGCGCTGATTGGTGTTGCTCGTCAGTCCGCGCAGCGAGAAGCGGTCGCCGACGCGCAACGGTGCATTGACGTCGATGCTGCCGGTCGCGCGGTAGCGGCCGGTCAGCGGATCACCGAAGTTGTCGAGTTCGATCGAGCCGGCGGCGAAGCGATCGCGTTCGGCATCGATCACGAGATCGGTCGTGCCCGGTTCGGCGCCGGGCCGCAGCGTGCTCTTCGCCACGACGCCGGGCATCTCGTTCAACAGGATGAGGCTGCGTTCGAGGCGGTTGCCGTGCGCGACCTCGCCGGGTTGCAGCGACGCCAGCGGTTGACGCAGGGCGCGGTCGAATACACGCGTGCCGTTGTGCAATTCGATCCGTCCGTAGCGACCTTCGACGACGGCGATGCGCACGACGCCATGTTCGATGTCCTGGCCGGGGAGATAGGCGCGGGCAAGGACGTAGCCGTGTTCGCGGTAGTACGTCGTGATCCGGTTGGCGGCCCGCTGCAGATCGGCGAAGCTCAGGTCGCGTCCGACGAGATCGCCGAGCAGCGGGGCGAGCCGGGCGGCGGGTATGGCCGCATTGCCTTCGATGGCGAAGGCGCTGACCGTGACGCGCGGGCCCGCATCGTCGTTCGACGCAGGCTCGGGTTCGGCGGGCGCGATGTCGATCTTCGGGGCGGTGACGGCGGGCAGCGACGGCCGCGCGGTCTCGATGTCGCGCATCGATTGCCCGGCGCTGGGTATTTGCTGCGCATGGACCAGGCCGGGCAGGAGCAGCGCCGCGGCGAAGCGCCAGGGGTGCAGCGATACGGCCCACCGTGCGCGAGCGCCGGTGTGCGGGTCGCGAGGTGCGCGCGACGCAGCGGGGTTTGCCGGCCGCGGCATGACCGGCAACCTGGAGAGGGCGCTCGACATGCCGGCGATCGCCGGCGCTTCAGTGCGACGGATGAACTGAATATTCCACCCCGGATCGGAAAATGTGGACCGGTCTCAAGCATTCGTGCCGGTTCGTCGATATAGCCGTGGATATTACGAAACGATTGCGGGTGTGGATATTGAACAAGTACGAGTGCGCATGCGAGAACACTCTGTCTTGCACGATTTTGGGTCCGATGTGCATTTGTTGCATGAATTGCGGTATCGGAGCGCCGCGCAAAATCGGCGATTGGCGTCAAGATCGGCAATTTCTGCCCGCCCGGATCGTGCGCGGTTTCGGGTGTCGGCACGACGCGAGCGAAGCGTGTCCCGTGCGACGGATCGCGCCGGCCACCCGTGCGTCGCACGGCGGCCACGCGGCATTCAGGTCGCCGTCCGCTCGCGCCGCGGCTGCCTGCCGAGCCTGTTCAACATCGCCAGCATCGGTTTTTCGATCATGACGTGGCAGGCGTATCCCGCTCCGCATACGGCGCCCAGGATGGCGAGTGCAGTCACGATGCCAGCCGGCGTATCGAGGCCGGCTTGCGCACCCGCGATTCGGGTCCCGATGCCGATCACGTACGGATGCAGCAGATAGATCGAATAGCTGGCCGCGCCGAGCGCCGCGCTCGGCGCGTTCGTGACCGAGCGGCCGTTCAGGTCGAGTGCGACCAGTGCGACGATCAGCATGCACGCCGGCACGCCCCATGCCGCGACACGGACGAAGCCGGCGGGGGTGCCGCAGGCGAGCTGAAGCAGCGCGATCGCCGCGACGCCTGCGGCAACGAGCGCGAACCATGCGTGTGGCGCGACCCGGCCGGCGATTCCCGCTGCGAGCGCGCGATGGGCGAGCACGCCGAGACCGAATTCGAGCAGGAACGGCTGCCCGAGATGATCGGCAGTGGCGCTGCCCGTACCGCAGGCGGCGACGTACAGACAGAACAGCGCGAGCAGCAGCGCCGTGCAGACGGTTGCACGGCGGGGGCGGACCAGCAGGAGCGCAAGCGCAACGACGACGTAGAACAGCATTTCGTACTCGAGCGTCCAGCCGTTCAGGTTCAGCGGCCCCCAATGACCGTTTTCCTTCACGTACGGTACGAACAGCAGCGACTTGACGAGATAGTCGACGCGTGCGGTCGTCGAATTGAGCCACTGCGGCCGCCATGTCGCGATCGCGTACACGCCGAGCGTCGTCAGCCAGTACAGCGGCACGATGCGGATCAGCCGCCTGCGCAGGAACGCGCGGCCTTCGCGCGGCGCGACCTCCGACATGATGAAGCCGCTGATCACGAAGAACACGTCGACGCCGGCCTGCCCGAACGGCAGCACGTTCATGTGATAGCCGACGACCGCGAGCGCCGCGCAGGCGCGCGCGCACTGGAGATTCGGAAAGAAAGCGCGTGGCCGGTCGAGCGTGGTCATGGATGGTAGCGGGGCGGTGACGAGGGGCGACGCCGGTCGGCGGCGGAAGCGGGCGCGCCGCCGGGCCGCAAGCGGCGCGGCAGGCGGGCGTCGAACTGCATCGCGCAGAACAGCGCGACGCTCGACAGGTGACGCGTATAGCTGCCGAGATCGGGCTCGAACAGCATCGACACGGCGACATGGCCGATGACGAGACAGGCGGGCAGGTCGGCAGCCGGTCGCGCGCTGCCGCGCGGGCGTCGCCATACGGCGGCCAGCGCGATCCACACGAACGCCTGCATCGCGAATTCCTTGAGCCCCGGCATGAAAAGCACCGGCAGGTTCAGGCGCAACACGCCATATGCATAGTTCGCGCAGAAAGCGATGAACGATTCCGGGGGGAACGGGTTGCGAAAGCTCGTGCGCGCGCCGAACGGCGAACCGTACGCGAGATAGTCGGCGGCCATGTCGCGCGGATGTTGCAGCAGGTAGTACACATCGTTCGGCAACAGGAACAGCGCGGCCGGCACGGCAAGCGCCAGCAACGCCCTGCCGCGCCACGACGCGCGCCTAAACAGCAGCGCGGCGACCGCCAGCGCGAGAATCAGCGCGAAATAGTGCCGCACGAACAGCGCGTAGCCGCCGTACAGCGCGACGGCCGCGGCGAGCGTTGCAATCGTCGAGCGGCGTTGCGCGACACCGGTCAGCGCGAGCGCCATCAGCACGACGAGCGTGTCCTTGCTCGCGACGAACAGGTTGAAGAACATGCAGGGCGCGAGCAGGACCATGGATGCCGCCAGCGCGCCTGCGCGCCTGCCGTGGCCGAGCATGCGCCAGATGCACAGCGCGCCGACGGCGGCGACGAACAGGTGCGTGCCCGTTGTGCCGAGCGCGGCGTAGAACCTGGCCACCGCATCGAACGACGTGCCGTCGTAGGTGTTCGCGCCACCGATCTGGGTCTGGATTTTCTCCGCGTCCCGAAACACGAATTCCGGCAGGAACGCGCCGGCCTTTGCATAGATGATCCAGTACGCGGCCACGGCCAGCGTGGCGATGGTGCGTGTTAGCCCCTTGCCTAGCCGAGGGCCCGCGTGAAGCAGCTTATCCAGCATGCGACGGCCCCTCCAGCGCGCGTGCGGCATGCCGATCGCCGCCGTGGCGCGCGACGATAAGCGCGAGCGCGGCGACGACGCCGATACTGGTCGCGAGATGGGCGAGTGCCGCGCCCTCGATGCCCGCCGCGCCGATCAGATACCGGGCGGCCGGCACGTAGAGCAGCGCGAGCGCGGCAATCGCCGTCAGCACGATGCCGCCGGCACGCAGCGCGATCGCGGCGCTCCACAGAACGTCGGCGGCCGCGCGCAGCACGAATGACACGAGCAGCACCGCGAGCAACGCGAGATGGCCCCGATCGGCGGGCGCGTGCGCGAGCGCGAACAGCTCGCGATGCGCCGCGACGATGCCGGCCGACACGGGCACCGTCACGGCGGCGCTTGCCGCGACCGCGCGCAGCGTGCGACGCAGGAAGGCGTCGGGCGCGTCGGCGAGCGTGCGCACGAGGCGCGGGCCGGCCGTGGCCGCCACCGTCGCGAATGCGATCGTCTGTACGGCATTCGCGATCGACCACGCGAAGACATACTGGCCGAGCGCGTCCGCGCCGATGTCGCTGCCGGCGATGAAGCGTTCCGCGTATTGCAGCGACGCCAGGATCACGGCCGCCCCATAGAACGGCAGGCCGTGCCGCCAGACGGTCCACATGCGTCGCGGGTGTCGCTCGGGGGCGAGCAGCCCGGTGCGGCGCATCTGTCGCGAGAGCGAATCGATCTTGCGCCACGCGATGGCGACGACCGTTGCGTTTGCCGCGATCCATAGCGCGAATACCGTCTCGATCGAATCCAGCACGCCGGTGAGCAGGCCGGCGCACGCGAGGCCGGACCAGACGCCGGTACGCACGAACAGCAAGGCCGATCCGGCACGCGGCCGGTGCAGTGAGAACAGCCACCCGTTGACCTCGAACGCCGCGTGCTCGGACAGCGCGACGAGGAGCGCGCACCACGCGAGCGGCGTCGACAGCGAGAGCCGGTCGAGCAGCGCGACGACGGCGCCGTTCGTCGTCGAGACGGCGAACGACGCGGCGATCAGCAGATACAACGCGCCGTATCCGACGCTCAGCGCGCGTGCGTCGCCGATCGCGGCCAGCGGGTTGATTTCGCTCAGTCTGCGGTTCAGTTCGGGGCTGAAGCCGAGCCCGAGCGCTTTCGACGCGATCACGGATACCGCGACCGCGAGCCCGTAGGTGGCGAGCGCGGCGAAGCCGAGGGCATGCGCGATGACGATCGCGAGCGCGAACTTCAGGCCGAGTGCTGAGAACCGGAGCAGGAGGCGCGTCAGCATCGGGACGTCCGACCGGTGTCGAGGGCGGCGCGCAGTGCGTCGATCACGCGGGCGCGCGCCGCACGGATCGGCGCGAGGCCGGAGTACGCGGCGCACCAGAACGCTTTCGCCGCGCCGTCGGCGAGCAGTGTTCCGGTCACGCGGGACGGATCGAAGTCGGCGCCGTTGACGACCCAGTCGTCGAGCCGAAGGTCTGCATACGCGCCGAATCCCTTGCGTTCGTAGGCGATGTGGAAGGCCGGCACGCCATGCAGGATCGATTCGAGCGCGCCATGCAGCCGGACCGATACCGCTGCGTCGGGCCGGTCGTGCGCCAGTAGCGTCTTGAACGGAACGAGGGCGTCCTCGATGCCCAGGCTGCGGTAGTAGGAGGGGTCGTCGTTGCCGCGCCCGGTGCTCTGGACCGCGAAGCTGACGCGGCACGATCCGCGCACCCGCTCGACGAGCTGCGCGATCGACGCATCGTAAAGGTTGCGCCGCGCCTTGCTCCACGCGGGGGCATGGCGCAACACGAAGGCGACATGGCGTATCGGGCCGTCGGCGGGCGGCGCGAGCGCACCGTGGCGATGCGCGAAATCGAGCACCGCGAGGTCGGGTGCTCGCCGCACGTTCGGATGCGCGGCAAGGCACGCCGCGGAACGATCGTCGCGAACGAACACCGTGTCGAAGGACGCGAGCAGCGCTTGCAGGTGCGCGTCGACAGTGCGTGCCGACATCACCGGGCCGATGCTCTGCGGCAGGTAGACGGCCGGCTTGCCGGACGCACGGGCGGCGCGCATCTGCAGTAGATGGCCCGCTTCCAGCTTGATCGCTTCGAGGGTGTTGCGTGCACGCAGGTAGCCGCCGCCGACGCCGACGACCAGATCGACCTCGCCGAGGAGTTCGCCGAGCGGGCGCAGCCGGCCGTTGGCGCGCCCGTGCAGCACGGCGCCGGCCGCGGCGGTCAGCCGGCGCCAGCCGCGATCCGCGAGCACGGGCGCCGCGCGCACGTCGTCGTAGGCGGGGAACGATGCGGGGTCGGCTGCGACGATCGACACGCGGGTCGCGTTGCCGAAGGCCTCGCGCAGCAGTCCGACGGACAGGTCGACGAGCAGGCCGTCGCCCGAGTTGCGCGTGCTGTACGCATGCAGCAATGCGATATGGGGAGATGACGTCATGCGGTTTTTCCTTGTGCGACAAGTGCGCGATAGAGATCGAGCGTGCGTCGGACCATCGTCGCGGCCGAGAACGGAGCGAGCGCCGCCGCGCAGTTGGCGCGCATGCGATCGCGTTGCGCCGCTTCGTCGGCGAGCGCCACGACGGTGCGCGCGAACGACGTCGTGTCGTCCTCGTTCGGCACGACGATGCCGATGCCGTACGCATCGATCAGCTCGGCCGCGCCGGCAACGCGCGACGCGACGATCGGCACGCGCGCGGCCATCGCTTCGAGGCATACGTACGGAAATCCTTCGTAGCGGCTCGGCAGCGCGAACAGGTTGAATGCGGAGAAGTAGCGGCTTGCGCGCTCGACGGCGCCCGCGACGTGGAGGTTCGGCGGCAGATACTCGGCCTCGGGGCCGGCCGCTGCATTGAAATCGCCGGGACCGATCGCGACGAACTGCACGCCGCGCCCGCACTGTCGATAGACGCCGCGTGCGATCCGCACGAGCCGGTCGACGCCTTTCTGGTGGTCGAAGCGACCGACGAAGCCGACGACGATCGCGTCGTCCGGGAGGCCGAGCGCATGCCGCGCGTTGCGTCGCGGCATCGTGTCCGGCGGCTTGACGCCGTTGACGATCGTCGTCACGCGGTGAGCGGGGATGCCGAGCGCGTCGTGAAGATGCCGTGCCTCGTCACGCGATACCGCGATGATCCGGTGCGTGCACAGCCGGCCGAGCAGCCGCTCGATCGTGCCGTAGAAGCGGCGCTGCGTATCGGTTAGTGACGGATTGAGCGTGTAGACGGCATGCGGCGTATAGACCTGCCGCCATGGCCCGACACACAGGCGCGCGATCGCACCGGCCTTCGAGCTGTGGCTGTGCACGATATCCGGCCGGATATGCAGCAGGCGGCGGTATACGCGCGCGACAGCCAGCGCGTCGCGCCAGCCCACGGCCCGCTGCATCGGGATGCGATGCACGCTCGCGCAACGGGACAGTACGCGTTCGTCGAGGATGCGTTCGTCGAAGCGCGCGCCGTCGGGCACGATCAGGTGCAATTCGACACCGTCGGAAGCGCCCAGCCCGTCGATCAGGTCGGCGAGATGAACGGCCACGCCGCCGCCGGCGGCTTCCACGACGAACGCGATGCGCAGTCGCGGCGAGCCTTGGGTGCGCGTGTCGGCGGTGTGCGGAACCGCCGCGTGACGGGTTTCGCTGGGGGCGGCGCGTTCGAGGCTGCGGATTTCGCTCATCGCGCGCCTCCGCGATGGAATCGGGAGCGGCAGGCCCGCAGCGCGCGCCGGACCGACGACCCGGCGCCGTCGCCCGGCGGCCCGTAGCGGTACTGCGAATAGCGATACGCGCCGTAGCGCGAACCGTAGCGGCCGGTGCGCGGGTCGACGCCGTTGAGCACCACGCCGCTTGCCGCGACACCGTTGTGCGCGAGGCGGCGGCCGGCTTCGCCGAGTTCGGCGATGCGCGTCGATGCGGCGCGCGCGACGAGCAGTACGGTGCCCGCATGCCGGCCGAGCGCGACTGCGTCGCTGACGGCGAGAATCGGCGCCGCGTCGATCACGACGCGGTCGTAACGCGACGACAGCGTGGCGAGCAGCGCCGCGACGCGATGGTCGGCGAGCCATTGCGCCGGATGCTCGGCAAGCGTGCCGGTCGCGATGAAGTCGAGATTCGGGAGCACGTCTCGGTGGATCGCGTCCGCCGGGGGCATGGCCCCGGACAGCAGCTCGGCGAAACCCGCTTCGCGCGGGACGCCCAGCGATTCGTGAAGATAGCCCTTGCGGAGATCGCCGTCGACGAGCAGCACGCGTTCGCGGCCCGCGGCCAGCAGCGCGGCGAAATTCGCCGCGACGAACGACTTGCCCGCGCCCGGCACGGGGCCCGTCAGCATGAGTACGTTGTTACGCGCGCCCTGCATCGCGAAGCGCAGCGCGGTGTGCAGGCTGCGCAGGCTTTCGACCGCGGGGTCGTGCGGATCGAGGGCGCTCAGCAGGTGCGGTGCGGGCAGGTGTTGCGCGATGTGTCGTGCGATGCGCCGCTGGCCGACCGATTCGGGGACGGTCGCGTAAACGTCGATACCGAGATGCCGCTCGATCTCGTCGGCATCGCGCACGCCGCCGAACAGATAGTCGCGAGCGAACGCCAGCGCGACGCCGAGCACGAGGCCGATCAGCGCCGCCGCGGCGATCACGACGGGCCGGTTCGGGCGAACGGCGTCCTCCGGCACGACCGGCATGTCGACGATCCGCACGCTGCCGGTCTTGCCGGCCCTGACCAGTTCGAGCTGCTGTGCGTTGGCGAGCAGTGCCGTGTAGAGATCGGTGTCGACCTTCACGTCGAGCATCAGTCGCACGGCGTCCTGCTGCAGGTCGGGCAGGCTGCGCATGCGGTGTTCGAACGCCTGCCGCTCGCGCGCGAGCGTCGCGATCTGTGCGTCGAGCGCGATCATGGCGGGATGGCCTGCCGCGAAGCGCGACGCCATTTCGTCGCGTTTTTGCTGCAATTCGAGCCGGCGTGTCGTCGCGTCGGCCGATTGCTTCAGGAGCAGCGTGGCCTCCGCGTCGAGATCGATCGTGCCGTTCGCGTTGCGCAGGTCGGTATAGCGCTGCTCGGCATCCTGAAGCTGCTTCTTGAGCACCGGCAACTGCGCATTGAGGAACGCGAGGGACTGTGCGGCATCGGCGGACTTGCGCTCAATATGCTGGCGGATGTAGTGATTCGCGATCGCCTGGAGCTGTGCCTGGACGCGCTGCGGATCGGTGCCGCGCAGCGTCGCGACGATGACGCCCGACTGCTTGAGCTTCTCCTGGACATCGAGCCCGCGGCGCAGCGTGTCGATCGTCCCGGCGCGCGATTCCCGCACGAGCGTGAAGCGGGCGCCCGGCAGCGCATCGATGCGCGCGACGTCGATCGCGACCGGACCGTCGGTGGTGTCGAACGCCTGCGGGTGGCCGATCGTGCCGGTGACGGGCGCGGGCAGCGCGGCGCCGGCGAGCCGGTAGCGGCCGGCGTCGAGCATCGACAACTCGAAGCGTTCGCCTTCGAGCGACTTCGGCACGTCGAAGCGCGTGAGCTCGGCCGACTCGCGACCCCACGCGTAGCCGCCCAGGCCGAACACGCCGGGGCGTGCAAGGCCGGGATGGAAGCGCGACACGAATTCGCCGACGACGGGGAAGCGCTTGGGCTGCACGACGATGTAGCTGCGCAATTCGTCGACCGCGCGCGTGACGACGAGCCGCGACGCGAGAATCTGCGCTTCCGCCGACGCGCTCGACTTGATGTCGAACAGCGACGACACGTCGCCGAGCATGCTTTTGGCGGCGGACGTGTCGCCGCTGTCCTCGACCTGCACCATGATGTCGGTCTGGTACTGGCGATGCGCAAGGAAGGCGTACAGCGCACCGGCGCCGACGCAGGCGGCGGTAACGACGGCGATCAGCCAGCGCCGGGAAACGAGCACGTCGATCGCGCCAGCGAGGTCGAGTTCGGCGTCGCGAGCGTGCTCGCGCTCGCGAGAGGGAGTGGAGGTCATCGGTTCGACTCGGAATGCGAGGAAGGGAGGGAAGGCGGCGATGCGATGCGCGCGCACCACGCGTCGACGCCGCGTTCGATGAGCCGCAGGCTGTGCTCGAACGCCGCACGCGGGCCGAGATACGGGTCCGGTACGTCGAAGCCGGTCGGCAGACCGGCCGCCGGGTCGGGCAGGCCGAGCCTGAACACGCGGCCGCGCAGCGCCGGCACGCACTGCTCGAGCCAGCGCTTCTGCGCGAGGTCCATCGTCAGGATCAGGTCGGCGCGCGCGCCGAGCGCCGGCGGCAGGCGGCGTGCGCGATGCGCGGCAAGGTCGAAGCCGTGCTCGCGCATCAGGTGAACGGCGTGCGGATCGGCCGGCTGACCGTCGCGCGCGCCGATGCCGGCCGACTGCACGTCGATACCGGGCAGGCGCACGCGAAAGAGCGCCTCGGCCATCGGGCTGCGGCACAGGTTGCCGATGCATACGACGAGCAGGGTGGCGACGGGCGTCATTTGACGGCGAGCGCGGCGGCCGCGCTGGTATTGACGCCCGGCAGCAGCAGGCTGAGCACGCGGCTGAAGCGCACGAGGCCGTTGCCGTCGACATAGACGATGTCCTTCGGCTGCAGCTCGAACTCGTTGGCGAGCACCATCGACACCGGCGAGCGCGCGTCGAGGTGGAACACCTGCGGGTGGTCGGTGCCGGAGCCGCGGATCACGAACATCTGGGCCGCGTCGGCCGTGCCGGCGTTGATGCTGCCGGCTTGCGACAGCGCGTCGGAGAGCGTCAGGCGGCCGTCGCGCAGCGGTACCGCGAGCGCGGGCTTGTTGACTTCGCCCATCACGTACACGCCGTAGTCGCTGCGGGCGGGGACGTGCAGCAGATCGCCGGCCGCGAGAACGACGTCGGCCGGGTTGACGCCTTGTCGCAGCATCCGGCTCAGGTCGAGCGAATGGGTCTCGCCGTTGCGCACGAGCGTCATGCGGCTCTGGTCGGCGCTCGGGCTCAGGCCACCCGCGCGGCCAAGCGCTTCGTAGAGCGTCATCGGCACGTCGTTGACGGGCTGCGCGCCCGGCGTGCGTACCTCGCCGTCGATGTAGACCTGCTGCGAACGAAACGATGCGACGCGCAGCGTCACCTGTGGATCGCGATAGACGCGTGCCAGCGCCGCGGCAATCCGGGCCTGGGCCGCGTCGACGGTCAGGCCGGCCACCTGCACGTCGCCCGCGAACGGAAACGACAGCTTGCCGTGCGGATCGACGACGAAGCCGGCAACGGGGTCGGCCGCGCGCGGCGTTCCCTGCGGCGCGGCACCTTGGGCGGCGGCGAGTTCGGGGTGATCCCAGACGGTGACCTGCAGCACGTCACCGGCGCCGATCCGGTACGGGCCGGCCGGTGCGGCGAGCTGGCCGGACTGGATGTCCTGCTGGCGCGCGGCCCGGGCGTCAAGATCGCGGATCAGGCCGGCGTCGATCCGCGTCATGCGGAACGGCGGCGCGCCGTCGGCGGCCGTGTCGCCGCTCGGGTCGGGCGCGGTGCTCATGCGCATGCCGGGCGCGAATGCGCAGGCCGACAGCGCGATGCAGAGCGTCGCGGTCAGCAGCCCGCGCGAGACGGACGCAGACGCGGAGCCGCTCCGCGCGTTCAGTGCGGTTTTCATTTGCAATCCTTATCGTTGATGGAGGGCCGTGCGATTGCGTGCCGCGTGCGAGTCAGTACGCGTTGCGGTGGGTCCAGCCGTGCAGCGCGGTGGCCATGACGATGCGCATGTCGAGTGCGAAGGACCAGTTGCGCAGGTAGTAGAGGTCGGCTTCGATGCGGCGCTGCATCTTCTCGATACGATCGGTTTCGCCGCGCAGGCCGTTGACCTGCGCCCACCCAGTGATGCCGGGCTTCACGCGATAGCGATGGATGTAGCCGTCGACGATCTTCCGGTACAGGTCGTCGTGTTCGAGCGCATGCGGACGCGGCCCGACGACGGACATCTCGCCGCGCAGCACGTTGATGAACTGCGGGAGCTCGTCGAGGCTCGTGCGGCGCAGGAATGCGCCGACTCGCGTAATGCGCGGATCGTCGCGCGTGGCCTGCCTGACCGGGCCGCCGCCGTCGTGAAGCCGCATCGTGCGGAACTTGAGGATCGTGAATGTCTGGCCGTTGGCGCCCTTGCGCTGCTGCCGGAACAGCACGGGCCCGTTCGACGACAGCCGGATCGCCAGCGCGATCGCGAGCAGCAGCGGTGCGGTAAAGGTCAGGACGGCGGCCGCGAACAGCCGGTCGAAGACGGCTTTGTGCAGCAGCGCGCGCGACGACAGCGGCGATGCGACGAGATTGATCGCCGGTGCGCCGACCAGATCGATCACGTCGCCGTCGAACATCGCGAGCTTGCTGACGTCCGGTACGAGCCGGATGCTGACGAGATCGTCGCGAAACGCGTCGAGCACGGCCATCACGGTGCGTGCGTCGTCGATCGGCAACGCAAGCCAGATTTCCGGAATCCCGCGTTCGCGTACATGCCGCGCGAACGCGTCGAGCGAGCGAAACGACGGCACATCGACGCTGTTGCCGTATGTCTCGACACCGAAGTCGAGTGCCGCGGCCGCACGAAAGCCGGCCGCGGGCAACCGGTCGATGCGCTCGAGCAGCGCGTCGCGATGCGTGCCGGCGCCGACGACGGCGACCAGGCGAGCGCCGTCGTGGGTGCGTGCGATCCGGTCGAGCGTCGTGCGGGCGACGAGCCGCGATCCGACCAGGGCAATGCCGCTCGTGGTGGTCCACAGCAGATGCCAGTACGGCGAAACGCTCAGCGCGGGAGGCAGGGCCCGCATCACGAGCGCGGCGCATGCCTGGGCGAGCAGCCATGCGAACGCCGTGACGGCCGCGGCGCGGCATGCCGACTGGCCCGGCCGCACGTGGTAAAGGCGGAATGCGGGGAACAGCACCAGCGCGAACGTCGCCGCGCAGGCCACGTTTGCGAGTTCAGCCGCCCCGTCGCCTTCCGGTGCGGGCAGAACCAGTGTCGCGGCCAGCGCGCAAGCCGAAATCAGCGCGACGTCGGATGCCCGTGCCATTGATCCCCCGGCGTTCTGCGGCGCGCGGGCGCGTCGTACTTCGAAAGACGTATCCATATACCCAGTTGCTACCTTCTGTTTGATCTCCCGTCGGCTGTCGCCCGGATTCGGCGCACAAGATCGTGCAAACGGCGAATGCCGGATGCGGCGGTTCTATTGCGCGGAATTGACAATCGATGGACGGTGACGCTGCCTGACTTGCCGCCGGGCGGATGCGTTGCGCCGACGTTTTGAGATTCGCATTCGCATGGCGCGAATGTTTGCGAAACGTTGCGATCGAATTGACCGGGTCAATTTTCGGTAAGTGGGGTACCGATTTAAATAGAACGTCTACTAAATAGGGCGGACAGATGTTCGTACACGTACGAATGATTTCGAATCGATCCGCATCGTTGAATTTTTTTTACGAGAAAGTTCGAATCGCTGCGAGCATGCACCGAGTTTGGCGCGAGCGCTCGAACGTAGTGGGAAGGGGCGCTGGAAGGGATGGGAAGCGGCGGCGCGGGATGCGCCGAATCGCAAAATGACCGCGGCCCGATGCGGACAATCACCGCCCGGGCCGGTTCCATCTCATGGCGCGCACCGACGCGCGCCGGACCGACATCGACCGGACATCAGCCGTTGCGGAAGATCTCCGCATACGCGCTCAACGCGGGCACCCCGCCGAGATGCGCATAGAGCACTTTCGATCCCGGCTCGAATTCGCCGCGGCGCACCTTGTCGATCATTCCGTGCATCGATTTCCCTTCGTAGACTGGGTCGGTCAGCATGCCTTCCAGCCGTGCGCACAGACGAATCGCGTCCAGCGTGCCGTCGTTCGGTAGCCCGTATTCGGGTCCGGCATAGCGCGTGTCGAGTACCACATCCTTTTCGTCGATATCGCGACCGAGGCTCACCAGTTCGGCCGTATGCCGTGCGATGCGCGTGATCTGTTCGTGCGTGCGCTCGGGGGTTGCCGACGCGTCGATGCCGATCACGCGATCCGCGCGCCCGTCGGCAGCGAAGCCGACGACCATCCCTGCTTGCGTGCTGCCCGTGACCGAGCAGACCACGACGTAATCGAACCTGAACCCGAGTTGCGCTTCCTGCTCGCGTACTTCTTCCGCGAAGCCGACGAACCCGAGGCCGCCGAGCGGATGTTCGGAACACCCGGCCGGAACCGGATACGGCTTGCCGCCGGCCTGCCGCACGCTCTCCATCGCTTCTTCCCAGCTGCGGCGAATGCCGATGTCGAAGCCGTCCGACACGAGCCGTACGTCGGCGCCCATCATCCGCGACAACTGGATATTGCCGACGCGGTCGTACACCGGATCTTCGTAGTTGACCCAGTGCTCCTGCACGAGCACGCACTTCATCCCGAGATGGGCGGCGACGGCCGCGACCTGGCGGGTCTGGTTCGACTGCACGCCGCCGATCGACACGAGCGTGTCGGCGCCTTGCGCGAGCGCGTCGGGGACGAGGTATTCGAGCTTGCGCGTCTTGTTGCCGCCGAACGCGAGGCCGCTGTTGCAGTCCTCGCGCTTCGCATACAGCTCGACCTTGCCGCCGAGATGCGCGCTCAGGCGCTTGAGCGGCTGGATCGGCGTCGGGCCGAACGTGAGCGGATAACGGGGAAAACGGTGCAGATTCATCGACAAGCTCCGAAGGGCGGTGGGCGGGAAACCGGATCGGTGGGGCGCGGTGCGCGGCCCGTGTCCCGATGGAAAAATGATAGGCAGGACCGCGAGAAATGAGCTTGCGAAATAAATCGTGAAGACCTACGTTATCGATGAGATATGAATGATTGAAATAATTTTGATTCGTGAAATCAACAGGAGACGCAATGAAATTAGATCGCGGTAACGCAGTGCCGGTCGACGCCGCGCCGGCGCTCGATCGCATCGACCGTGCGATCCTGCGGCAGTTGCAGCAGGACGCGTCGATCTCGAACGTGAGTCTCGCCGCGAAGGTGAAGCTGAGCGCGCCGGCGTGCCTGAGGCGCGTCGAGCGATTGAAGGAAATAGGGTTGATCCGCGGCATCGTCGCGCTGCTCGATCCGAAGCCGCTCGGTGCGGGGATGCTGGTCGTGATCGGCTTCGTGCTCGATCGTTCGACGCCGGAGGCGTTCGCCGAATTCGAGAAGGCCGCGCAGAAAGTGTCGGGGTGCGTCGAATGCCACGTGGTGACCGGCGAGTTCGACTACTTCATGCTGGTGCGCACGCGCGACAACGAGAGCTTCAACCGGCTGCACGCCGATCAACTGCTGTACCTGCCCGGGGTGCGGCAGGTGCGTTCGTTCATGGTGCTCAAGGAGATTCTGTCGACGCATGCGCTGCCGTTGTAGCGCATGGTGATGGAGCAGAGCGTGTTAGACGTGGTGGGCGGCGCGGCCCGTGATGACTCGTGTAGTTTTATTTACCACATGCGAAGGCGGTATTGCGCCAACCTTCCGCATGTGCCGCGCGGGCGGCGCTCGCAACAGGATCCGGGCGCTTTGTCGACGACTCATCGCACAGGATTCGCGCAACGGCTTCGCGCAACGGCTTCGCGCAACGGCTTCGCGCGATCGGCAAGCGGGGCGCGTCGGTGTGATCCGGCGCGAGTCTCAACGCGTTCGAATGCGGCAGTACAGGCATGGCCCCGCGCGTCGCCGTGTTCGAATCGTCCCATCCCGTATACGCAAAAGACAGGATGCAAGCAGCGCCTGGCGCGCCGTCAACGTTGCCACGGCGCCGCCCCCGGCTGCTGCTGCGCCGTCTTGCCGAGCCGCTCGCGCGCTGTGCGCAGGATGGCCGCATCGAGTTCGCCGTCATCCGCGAGCGCCTTCAGCGCGGTGAGCACGATGCTCGCGCGATCCACTTCGAAGAACGCGCGCAGTGCATCGCGCGTGTCGCTGCGGCCGAACCCGTCGGTGCCGAGCGTCACGTAGCGGCGCGGCACGTACGCGCGGATCAGTTCGGGCACCGCGCGAACATAGTCGGTCGCGGCGATCACCGGGCCTTGCGTTGCTTCAAGCAGCCGTGTGACGTACGACGCCTCCGCCGTCGCACCGAGCCGTGACAGCCGCTCGGCTTCCATCCCGTCGCGCTGCAGTTCGCTGAAGCTCGTGACGCTCCACACGTCTGCATCGATGCCCCAGTCGTCCTTCAGCATCCGCTGCGCGGCAAGCACTTCGCCGAGGATCGCGCCCGCGCCGAGCAACTGCACGTGTGCGGTCGCGCTCGACGTGGACGGCAGCCGGTGCATGCCCTTCAGGATACCGGCGCGTCGTGCGGCCGGATCGTCGTCGGGCATCGACGGCTGCGCGTAGTTCTCGTTCATGACGGTCACGTAATAGAACACGTCGTGCTGCTGCTCGACCATCTCGCGCATGCCGGCATCGACGATGGTCGCGACTTCGTAGGCAAACGCCGGATCGTACGCGCGGCAGTTCGGAATCGTCGATGCGGCGAGATGGCTGCTGCCGTCCTGATGCTGCAGGCCCTCGCCGCCGAGCGTCGTGCGGCCCGACGTCGCGCCGACGAGAAAGCCGCGCGAGCGCTGGTCGGCGGCGGCCCAGATCAGGTCGCCGATGCGCTGGAAGCCGAACATCGAGTAGTAGATGTAGAACGGCAGCATCGGCAGGTCGTGCACGCTGTACGCGGTCGCGGCGGCGATCCACGACGACACCGCGCCCGCTTCCGAAATCCCTTCCTCGAGAATCTGCCCGCGCGTGTCCTCGCGGTAGTAGAGCATCGAGCCGAGATCCTCGGGTTCGTAGCGCTGTCCGACCGGCGAGTAGATGCCGACCTGCCGGAACAGGTTCGCCATCCCGAACGTGCGCGCTTCGTCTGCGACGATCGGCACGACGCGCGGGCCGAGCTCGGGATCCTTCAGTAGCGCACCGAGCATGCGCACCAGCGCCATCGTCGTCGACATCTCGCGGCCCGCCGCGTCCAGCGCGAACGCACCCCAGGCAGGCGTCGGCGGGACGGTCAGCCCCTTCGACGCCGCCATCCGCCTTCTGGGCAGATAGCCGCCCAGGGCAGCCCGGCGAGCATGCAGGTAACGCATCTCCGGACTGTCTTCGGCTGGTTTGTAGAACGTTAGCTGCTCGACGTCGAGATCCGACAGCGGCAACCGGAAGCGGTCGCGGAACGCCTTCAGGTCGTCGACGTCGAGCTTCTTCTGCTGATGGGTCGTCATCCGCCCCTGACCGGCCGCGCCCATCCCGTAACCCTTCATCGTTTTCGCGAGGATCACGGTCGGCTGGCCGCGATGCGCGAGCGCGCGTGCATACGCGGCGTGCAGCTTGCGTGCGTCGTGGCCGCCGCGGCGCAGGCGGTCGATCTGAGCGTCGGTGAGCTGCGCGGCGAGCGCTTCGAGCGCCGGGTCGCGGCTGAAGAAGCGCGCGCGGTTGTATGCGCCGTCGTTCGCGGAGAAAGTCTGGAACTGGCCGTCGACGGTGCCGGCGAACGCGCGCGCGAGCGCGCCGGCGTGGTCGTGCGCGAACAGCGGATCCCAGTCGGAGCCCCACAGCACCTTGATCGTGTTCCAGCCGGCGCCGGCGAACAGCGCCTCGAGCTCGTCGATCACGCGGCCGTTGCCGCGCACGGGGCCGTCGAGCCGCTGCAGGTTGCAGTTGATCACGAACACGAGATTGTCGAGCCCGTCGCGCGCGGCGAGCGACAGCGCGCCGAGCGACTCGGGTTCGTCCATTTCGCCGTCGCCGAAAAAGCCCCACACGGTGCGACCGCCGGTGTTCGCGAGCCCGCGATGCTGCAGGTAGCGCATGAAGCGCGCCTGATAGATCGCGTTGATCGGGCCGATGCCCATCGAGCCGGTCGGGAACTGCCAGAAGTCGGGCATCAGCCACGGATGCGGATACGAACACAGCCCGGGGCCGGCGATTTCGCGGCGGTAGTGCGTGAGATGCGCTTCGTCGAGAAAGCCTTCGAGAAACGCACGCGCATAGACGCCCGGCGACGAATGCGGCTGGAAGTACACGAGGTCGCCGCCCGAGCCGCCTGCATCGTGGCTGTCGGCCGTTGCCGCGCGGAAGAAATGGTTGAAGCCGGTTTCGAACAGGTCGGACGCGGATGCATAGCTCGCAATGTGGCCGCCCAGTTCGCCATACGCGCGGTTCGCGCGCACGACCATCGCGAGCGCGTTCCAGCGCAGCGCGGCGGACAGCCGCTCTTCGAGCTCGACGTCGCCCGGATAGGGCGGCTGTTCGTGCGCGGCGATCGTGTTCACGTACGGCGTGACGGGGCCGCGCGGCGCCGCGAGCCCGCGGCCGCGCGCATGCGCGGCGAGCCGGTCGAGCAGGTATTGCGCGCGTTCCTTGCCCACGTGCGCGACGACGGCGTCGAGCGACTCCAGCCATTCGGCGGTTTCTTCCGGGTCGGCGTCGGCGTGGGCGTGGGCGTGGGCGAGGCCCGCGCGCCGCGTGGCATCGATACCGTTGGACAGGTCCGTCATCGCAGGTCTCCCGCACACCGCTTCGGGGCGGCGCGCAATCAGTGGCAATCGGTCGAATCATGTTACCCGCCGATCTGCAAAATATGCGTCTGATTTCATTGGTATTTTGTGCGTGGATAGTGTAAATATTCCGGTTGTGGCCACTCTTGCGGAATATTTCGACCATGAGCAGCAACCCCAGGCGGCTCGACCGCATCGACATCGGCATCCTGAACCAGCTTCAGCAGAACGCGCGGATCACGAACGCGGAACTCGCGCGCGCGGTGAACCTGTCGGCCACGCCGTGCTTCAACCGCGTGCGCGCGCTGGAGAAGCTCGGGCTGTTCCGCCAGCAGGTCACGCTGCTGGATCCCGAGCCACTCGGGCTGCGGATCAACGTGTTCATCCAGGTCAGCCTCGAGAAACAGGTCGAGGACGCGCTGCAGCGGTTCGAGGAAGCGATCTCGCAGCGTCCCGAGGTGATGGAGTGCTACCTGATGTCGGGCGACGCCGACTACCTGCTGCGCGTCGTGATGCCCGACATGCGCACGCTCGAGCGCTTCATCATCGAGCGGCTGACGACGATTCCCGGCGTGTCGAACATCCGGTCGAGCTTCGCGCTGAAACAGGTGCGCTACAAGACCGCGCTGCCGCTGCCGGCGGCGGGGCTCACGCTGGTCGACCCGGACGAGTCGGCGTCCGACTGGAGCTGAACGGCGGGCGGGTTTCAGATTTCGGACCAAGCGCCGACGAAACGGCGACGATTGCCCGACAGTGCCGAAAGGAGCGTAAGGGGCAAACGGTCGCGCGGCGGGGCGCGACCGCATGGCGGCACATGATGTCTGCGTCGTCGCGACACCGCGCGGCGCGATCGCGTATGCTCGTCCCGTCAGCGGCGGCGGCGGCGGCGGCGGCCGTTGCCGGATCAGTCGCGTGACGACGCATCGACGAGCGAGGGCATCATGGCACGACAGACGATGGCGGAATACCTGGCGAAGACGCTGGCGGCAGCGGGCATCGAACGGATCTGGGGCGTGACGGGCGACAGCCTGAACGGCCTGTCGTTCAGCCTGAGCCAGCTCGGCACGATCCGCTGGATGCATACGCGGCATGAGGAAAGCGCTGCGTTCGCGGCCGGCGCGGATGCCGCATCGACCGGGCGGCTCGCCGTATGCGCGGGCAGCTGCGGCCCCGGCAACCTGCACCTGATCAACGGGCTGTACGACTGTCACCGCAATCACCAGCCGGTGCTCGCGATCGCCGCGCACATCCCGTCGACCGAGATCGGCCTCGGCTATTTCCAGGAAACCCATCCGCAGGCGCTGTTCCGCGAATGCAGCCATTTCGCGGAACTCGTGACCAACGCGTCGCAATTTCCGCGCGTGCTCGCGCGCGCGATGCGCACCGCGATCGAGGCGCGTGGCGTCGCGGTGATCGTGCTGCCGGGCGACATTGCGCTCGGCGACGGCCCGGAAGAAACGCCGGCGTGGAGCGAATCGGCGCCGCCGTCGATCCTGCCGGCGGATGCCGACCTCGACCGGCTCGCGGCGCTGCTCAACGGTTCCGATGCGGTCACGCTGCTGTGCGGCAGCGGCACGCAGGGCGCGCACGACGAAGTGGTCGCGCTGGCCGACACGCTCGGCGCGCCGGTCGTGCATGCGCTGCGCGGCAAGCAGTTCGTCGAATGGGACAACCCGTTCGACGTCGGGATGACCGGGCTGATCGGCTTCAGCTCGGGCTATCACGCGATGGAGTCGTGCGATACGCTGCTGATGCTCGGCACGGACTTCCCGTACCGGCCGTTCTATCCAGCCAATGCGAAGGTCGCGCAGATCGACTGGAAGGGGTCGCAGCTCGGCCATCGCGCGCCGCTCGCGCTCGGGCTCGTCGGCACCGTGAAGGAAACGATCGCGGCGCTGCTGCCGCGCCTCACGCGCAAGACGCAGCGGCGCTTCCTGGAGAACGCGCTGAAGCACTATGCCGCCGCCCGCAAGGGACTCGACGATCTCGCGGTGGCCGCGCCGCCCGGCCGCGCAATTCATCCGCAGTACCTGACGAAGATCGTCGACGAAGTCGCGGCGGAGGATGCGATCTTCACGGCGGACGTCGGCACGCCGACGCTATGGGCCGCGCGCTACCTGACGATGAACGGCAAGCGCCAGTTGCACGGCTCGTTCAATCACGGCTCGATGGCGAACGCGATGCCGCAGGCGCTCGGTGCGCAAGGCGCGCACCCGGGGCGCCAGGTCGTGTCGCTGTCGGGCGACGGCGGCCTGTCGATGCTGCTCGGCGATCTGCTGAGCGCACGCCAGCTCAACCTGCCGATCAAGATCGTCGTCTACAACAACAGCCTGCTCGGCTTCGTGTCGATGGAGCTGAAGGCGGCCGGCTATCTCGACACGAACGTCGACCTGAGCCCGACCGATTTCGCGGCAATCGCGAAGGGCGCGGGGATTTTCAGCGTGCGCGTCGAGCATTCGGAGAACGTCGAACAGGCATTGCGTACCGCGTTCGCGCATGACGGGCCGGCGGTCGTCGACGTCGTCACGTCGAAGTACGAACTCGCGATGCCGCCGAAGATCGAGATCGCGCACGCGAAGGGCTTCAGCCTGTTCATGCTGCGCGCGATCCTGAGCGGGCGCGGCGACGAGATCGTCGAACTGGCGAAGACCAATCTGCGGTGAGATAGCAGGGCGGCGGCGCGTCAGTCGTGCAACGCGTCGCCTGCGCCGGCCGCCCATTCGCGCACGGCTTCCACGAACAGCCGCAGCGCGGTCGGCGGATGCCGGTTCGCCGGATAGTACAGACACAGGCTGTCGAATGCCTGCGCCCATTCCGGCAGCACGCGCACCAGCCGGCCGGCGGCCAGATGTTCGGCGACCCGCGATTGCGTGACCCATGCAATCCCGATGCCGGCGAGCGCCGCTTCGACCATCAGGCTCAGGTTGCCGAGCGTCATCGGCCCGTCGACGTCGACGCTGACGCGCTTGCCGTCGCGCGTCAGGTCCCATCGATAGAGCGCGCCGCTTTCGAACCGGAACCGGATGCATCGATGGTGCGTCAGGTCCTGCGGGGTGGCCGGCGCCGCGTGCCGGGCCAGGTAGTCGGGTGACGCTACGGCGACGAAGCGGACCGCGTCGCCGTAGCGCACCGCGATCATGTCGCGCGGCACATCCTCGCGTACGCGGATGCCCGCGTCGAAACCGTGTTCGACGATGTCGATCAGCCGCGAGTCGACGACGAACTCGACGTGAATGTCCGGGTAGCGCGCGACGAAACCGGGCAGCACATGGCGGATCAGCGGCCGCGCCGCGGATTCCGACGCGCTGATCCGGATCTGGCCTGACGGCCGGTTGCGGGCGGTCGCGGCGTCGTTCATCGCGTCTTCGAGATCGGCGACGGCAGGCCGTACGCGCAGCAGCAATTGCTCGCCGGCTTCGGTCAGCGCGACCGAGCGGGTCGTGCGATTGAACAGGCGCACGCCGAGCCGCGCTTCGAGATGGCGGATCGCATGACTGAGCGCCGACGGCGACACGCCGAGGATGCGGGCGGCGCCGCTGAAGCTGCGCTGTTCCGCGATCGTGATGAAGGTGGTCAGTTCGCCGAGGCCAGTGCGCAACATTGATGAAATTTCCTCAGTAACGCATGAAATTGTACGCCGATTGTTGAGTGGAATACATCGACCTACACTGGTTTCCACAGCATCCGTCGATCGTCATTCACTTTCAGCAGGAGAGATTCATGCAAACACGCAAGCTCGGGAAGAGCGGCCTCGAAGTCTCGGCAATCGGGCTCGGCTGCATGGGATTGAGCTACGGCTACGGCCCGGCGACCGACAAGGCGAGCGGCATCGCACTGATTCGCGCGGCGTTCGAGCGCGGCGTGACGTTCTTCGATACGGCCGAAGCGTATGGCCCGTTCGTCAACGAGGAACTGGTCGGCGAGGCGGTTGCACCGTTTCGCGACCAGGTCGTGATTGCGACCAAGTTCGGTTTCGAGAACGGCGAGGCGATGAAGGGCGTCGATAGCCGTCCGTCGCATATCCGCGAAGTGGCCGATGCGGCGCTCAAGCGATTGAAGGTCGATCGCATCGACCTGTTCTACCAGCATCGCGTCGATCCGAACGTGCCGATCGAGGACGTCGCGGGCACGGTCAAGGATCTGATCGGCGAGGGCAAGGTCGCTCACTTCGGGCTGTCGGAGGCCGGCGAGAAGACGATTCGCCGCGCACATGCGGTGCAGCCGGTGGCGGCGCTGCAAAGCGAGTACTCGCTGTGGTGGCGCGAGCCCGAAGAGCGGATCCTGCCGACGCTCGAGGAACTCGGCATCGGCTTCGTGCCGTTCAGCCCGCTCGGCAAGGGCTTCCTGACGGGGGCGATCGATGCGAACACCACGTTCGACGCGACCGACTTCCGCAACGTCGTGCCGCGCTTCTCGGAGGAAAACCGCAAGGCCAATGCGGGCCTCGTCGACCTGCTCGGCCGGATCGCCGCCGACAAGGGCGTGACGCGTGCGCAGATCGCGCTCGCGTGGCTGCTGACCCGCAAGCCGTGGATCGTGCCGATTCCGGGCACGACGAAGCTGCATCGGCTCGACGAGAACGTGGGTGCGGCCGCGGTTGCGCTGACGACCGACGAGTTGTCGGCGATCGAGGTGACGCTGCGGCAGATCACGATCGTCGGCGAGCGCTACCCCGCGCATTTTCAGCAGCGCGTCGATCGCTGAGTCGGCGGCGGTGCGGCCCGCAGCGGGCGGCGGGCCGGATCGGCCGGCAATCTTCACGTCATCTTAAGTTCGCGTTTCCTAGAATCGTTTCATCGTCGCGCTTCCTGCGGCGGAACGATTCGTCGGGAGGATGCGCATGAAGAAGACCCGTATGGCCGTTGCATGGCGCGGCGAAGTCGTCGGCACGTCGACGCAGGACGCGCGACAGGGCACGGAGGTTCGATGACCTGGCCGAACGCGTTGCGTGTCTCGGCGCTGTTCGTGCGCGAGTGGGTTGGCCGTCCTGCCTCGGTGGGCGCGTTATGTCCCAGTTCGCGGCATCTTGCGCGCGAGATGGCCGATGCCGTGCCGGACGGCGACGGGCTCGTCGTCGAACTCGGCGGCGGAACCGGCGCGGTGACGGCCGCGTTGCTCGAACGCGGCATCGCGCCGAGGCGGCTGGTCGTGGTCGAGCGGTCGCCCGCGTTCGTGCGGCACCTGCGCACGCGCTTTCCGGGCATCACGATCGTGTCGGGCGATGCGCGGCAGCTCGAGCGGCTGCTGCCGCCGGCCGCGCGGGTCGACGCGATCGTATCGTGCCTGCCGTTGCGCACGCTGCCGCGTGACGCCGTGACGGCGATCGTCGAGCAGTGCCGGCGCGTGCTGTCGGACGACGGTGCGATGATCCAGTTCACCTACGACTTGCGACCGCCCGATCGCCACCCGCTGGGCAATTCGGGCTTGGCCGCCGCCGACAGCCGCATCGTGTGGGCCAACATTCCGCCCGCGCGAATCGTAACCATGCGCCGGGCCGAGGTCGGGCAGACAGCGTGATGGCGATACAGCGAACCGCTTCCTTTTCTTTCATTTAACCTTCGGACGCTTGCGGCTGACGGTCATGCCGCGGCGTCCGGCATGCGCGCCGATGCCGCTCTCAATGCGGCAGACAACGCAGCCGCACGAGTTTGCCGTCACCGTGCAGGAGCGACGGCGGACCCGCGGACCGGATGGCATGCAATGCCGGCCGCGGGTACGGCAGCACCGACGCTGCTCAACTGACGAAAAAGGCGTGGTAGATCCCGATGGCCGCATCGCTGACGAGCAGGAGCCCGATGACGATAAACGCGGCGCGACCGATGCCGCGCACGCGCATCGCGCCGACATACAGGCAGAGCAATCCGAAAAAAAGCGTCAGTGGCCAGTAGATGGCGCCATAGATCACCGGGAAGATCCAGAACGGCAGGTCGATGCTGATGTCGCTCATTGGGCGGGCTCCTCAGCGGCGCCGGGCGTCGCGGCCCATTCGGCAGGTGACCGGCTCATGAAAAACTGCTTTCGCCACGTCGCGATACCGAGGCTGACCGCGCGCACGCTCACCACGGTGACCCGATCCTGCGTCTTCAGCCATGGCGATGCGGCAAGCGCCGCATGCGCGACGGCGGTGGTGCCGGTCTTGTTCAGCAGCGTTGGCGTGCTCGCGCTCACGGTGATGGTGGTGAGGGTGGTCGACGTGTCGCCCGCCGGTGTAGCCGCGCGCATGTTGCCGATCCAGACACCGCTCTGGAGCACGCCCGGAACGGCGGAGACAGCGCGCTGGATCCGCTGGACGTCAGCGAGGTGATCGGTCGCGGCGAACCGCGTGGCGGCAACACGGCCGCCGACGATCAGCAGCACGCCAACGACAGCCAGAATCGCCCAGTGTTTCCGGCCAACCGGCGCGGCATGCTCGACGTCGCCCCCGACATGCAAGACCCGGGTGGCGGTCAGCAGGTCCTGGACGGACTGGCGGCTCGGCCGGTTGAACGCGAGCAGATAAAGCAGCGCCACGCCCCAGAAGAACACGATCACGCCGTTCGCGGTGGTCAGCCACGCCATGCCCGGGTCCTGAAGCGCGGGCAGGTCGATGAAGCCGATGCCGCCGAGAATCAGCGGAACGGCGATCAACGCGTACCGCGCCCACGCGCGCAGGTATCCCGGGCCGGCACGGCCGGGGCCGGCGTTGTCGGCAACGCGGATTTTCATCACCCGCTTGCCGAGCGACTGATGCCGACGCCCGCCTTCGAGCAGGGCGAAGTAAATGGAGCCGATCGCGAAGCCGATCAGCCTTCCCCATTCGCCGATCGCCGAGAGGACATCGAAAAACAGGATCGCGAGCGCGAGCCCGATCAGTCCGATGACGATCGAGTCGATCGCAAAGGCGGCGGTTCTCCGCCAGAAGCCGGCGGTGCCTGGCGGTTTGAAGTCTTCGTTGCGCTCCATGGCAGTGGCCCCTGAATGCATCGTGTTGGTCGAATCGTTGATGTTTGATTGTCGCTGGCGGGATGACACAGGCCGATCCCGGTGCGATAGCGACCGGCAAATCATAGCGATCGACCTGACGCGTCATTGCAAACGATTGTGAGTCGTGACGCGGTCATCCCGGAATCAGAACCGCGCGCCGTCGGGCACACGCGCCGACGGGCGCATCCCCGCGCGCTTGACGACGCGTTCCAGCGGTGTCGCAATCCCGCGCGCGATCGCCGCGCTCAAGGCAGCCGACAGCAGCAGATACGCGATCAGCAACAGCAGCTTGTGATCGCCATGAGTGGCCGATGGCGGCCAGAACGTGCGCAATGCACCGAGCACGATCAGGTGGAACAGATACAGCTCGTAGCTGAGCCGGCCGCTCCAGCGCAGCGGCGCCAGTGCGCGGCCCGGCGTGTTCGTGCCGTTGGCGTGCGCGCCGATCAGCAGCACCGCGGTGCCGAGCGCCATCGCGGACACGCCGACGACATGGCTTTCCGAGATCGGCCATGCGAGATAGAGCACGCTCATCGCAAGCGCCGCCAGCCATTGCACGGGCGCTGCGGCGAGCACCTGCCAGCGGGCGCGCGCTGCAAGCAGCGCGGTGCAGCAGCCGATCGCGATGCCGTCGAAGCACGCGAAATACGCATAGAGAAATCCGCCTTCGTCGCCCGCATGCGTGAAGCGGTACACAGGACCGATCGCGATGACCACCGTCCAGAACGCGAACAGCCGCGCTTCGCGGCGCAGTGCGAGGCACAGCAGCGGAAACGACAGGTAAAACACTTCCTCCACCGACAGCGACCACAGCACGCCGAGTGCGTAGTTCACCCATCCGGCCGCGCCGATCAACACGTTCATCCAGAACGTGAGCGACGCGAGATTCACGAGCCAGAACGACACGGCGACACCTTGCGGCGCGTGATTTTCGAAGATGGGCACGCCGGCCGCGGCCAGCCCGTTGACGAGCGCGAGCAGCAGGAGCAGGCACGGGACGATACGCGCGATGCGCGACACGTAGAACGCGCGCACGTCGAGCGCGGCGAGGCTGCCCCAGCGGCGGCGCGCATTCGACGTGATCAGGTAGCCGGAAATCACGAAGAACATCGTCACGCCGTAGTTGCCGTTGCGGACCACCGCATGCAGGGCCTCCCAGCCGACCAGGCGCGCGACGGATGTGTCGCGCAGCGAATACGGGATGTTGAAGTGATGCAGCAGCACGAGCAGGATCGACACGCCGCGCAGCATGTCGATCCGCGCGTTGCGCGGCCCGGTACTCATTGCGGGCGGCCTGGTTGGGCGAACGCGGGCGGCGCCGGGAGAAGTGCGTCGCGCGAGCGCAGGCCGGCGTTCGGTTGCAAGTCGAGCAGCGTGATGCGCGAGTGATTCAAGCTCAAGCGAAACTCCATCGGATCGGGGTGGGGGCGGGCCGCCCGGAAGCGGCCGATCGTATGCGCCATGAAAGCAACGTCCGGCAGCGTGAACGCCGAAGGTCGAGATGGCCCACAGTGTATCGGCGGAGCATGGGCGGTTGTCCTGTCATCGTTGACGGGGGCGTGCACGGCCCGGCGGCCCAATCACCTGAGCGCGCCCCGAAACAAAAAGCCCGCCGGCAGGCATGCGCCTGCGAGCGGGCAAAGACACCGCGGCAGACCGCGCGGGGTGTCGCGTGAAGACGGCGAAACCGCGTCAGAACTTGTGACGCAGCGCGAGACGCACGGCCACCTGATTCGATGTCGACGACGGCGCGTCGGTGCCGGGGATGAAGGCCTGGTCGAGGATCGAATCCGTCTTGTCGCCGGCGATGTGCTGGTACGCGGCCTGCACGTACACGTCGGTACGCTTCGACAGGTTGTAGTCGGCCATCAGCCCGACCGAGTGGATCTTCGGCTTCGCGTCGCCGGTCGACGCGTCGTATTTCTCGAGCGACAGCACGTACTGCGCGCCGATCATGAACGCCGGCGTGATCTGGTATGCGCCGTTTACTTCGAAGTTCTGGTACTTGATTGCGCTGACCGTCGCCCCCGGCGCGATGATCGCGCCCGGCGTGCCGAGATAGCCGTTGCCGGTCGGGTTCTTGTAGTTCGAGTTCGTGTACGCGAAGCCGACCGTCGCGGGCCCGAACGTGTAGTTGATGCCCGCGCCGAACACGCGCATGCGCTCGGCGATGTAGCTCGCGTCATTCGACGTGATCGCGCCGGCGGAGCCGTCTCCCGGGTGGTTCGCCTGCAGGTACGCGGCGGCAATCAGCAGCCCGTTGTTCTGGTATTGCGCGCCGAAGCTGTACGCGCGGTTGTCCGAGAAACCCGTGCTGTTGCTGAAGCTGTATGCGCCGCCGAACTGGAAGCCCGCGAAGTTCGGGCTCGCATACTTCACGGTGTTGTCGAGCCGGAACGAGTTGTCGGTGTTGTCGTTGTCGAACGGGTGCGCGAGCAGGTAGCCGCCCCAGTTGCCGTTGGCGGTGGTCGGCGCGAGATAGTCGACGACGGAGTCGTACTGGCGACCGAAGGTCAGCGTGCCGTACTGCGTCTGGCTCAGGCCGACGTACGCCTGGCGGCCGAACATGCGCCCGCCCTGGCCGAGCCGGCCGCTGTTCACGTCGAAACCGTTTTCGAGCTGGAAGACCGCTTTCAGGCCGCCGCCGAGATCCTCGTTGCCCTTCAGGCCCCAGCGGCTGCCCTGCGCGTAGCCGCTCGCCATTTCGTAGACGTGGCCGGTGCCGACGTTGTTCGTGTAGTCCAGGCCTTCGTCGATCACGCCGTACAGCGTGACGCTGCTCTGCGCGAATGCGGGCGACGCGAAGGCGGCGGTCACGGCGAGCGCGGTCAGTGTCTTGTTCATTCAGATCTCCGGGTGTCCAGCTTGTATCGGTTGTCGTGAGCGCGCCCGGTGCGGCGCGTCCCGTCATCCTGGGCGAAGCGGCGCGGCGCCGGCCCGCGGGTGCGGTGGCGTGGCGGCGGGCGGCGTCCGGTCCGGTCTCCTCCGATGACACCGCGCATTGTTCCCAAGCCGAAACGGAATCGAAAGCGAGTAATTTCGATGGATGGAATCGGGTTCGCCGATGGGGCGCGCGACGGGCCGCCTCGGCCGCCGGAGCCCGGATCGGGAAAGATTGGCGAACCCGATCGAAATGATCGGAATTACTCGTTTCCCTAAACAAATTGGCGGTTGAAACATGCAGGCTGACCGGACGTGGACGCGGGACATGCACACGTTTTTCGGCCGCCGCGCGCATGCCGCGATGCACAAACAACAGATCAGATTGGAGACGACCCATCATGCAGATTCGACGACTGAAGACAGCCCTTCTCGCCGCCGCGGCGATCCTGTCGGCGCCCGCGGCTCATGCGGCCGCCGGCGCGTGCGCGGACGGCAAGACGGTCCATTTCGCCGGCGTCACGTGGGAAAGCGGGTCGTTCTCGACCGAAGTGCTGCGGCAGATCATGGAGAAGGGCTACGGCTGCAAGACCGATGTCGTGCCCGGCAGTACGGCCGCGACGGAAACGGCGCTCGCGCGCAACGATCTGCAGGTGTGGTCCGAGCAGTGGACGGGCCGCAGCGAAATTGTCGCGAAGGCGGTTGCGGCCGGCACCGTCAAGCTCGTCGGCGATACGTTGCCGGGCGGCACGAAGGAGGGCTGGTACGTGCCCGAGTACGTGGTGAAGGGCGACCCGGCCCGCAACCTCAAGCCGGTGGCGGCGGGCCTCGCATCGGTGGAGGATCTGCCGAAGTTCAGGCAGGTATTCGCGGATGAAGAGGAGCCCGACAAGGGCCGCTTCCTGAACTGCCCGACCGGCTGGGATTGCGAGCGCGTCAATACGCGTCTGCTGCGCGTGCTGAAGCTCGATGCGTCGTATACGAATTTCCATCCGGGCACGGGCGCGGCGCTCGATGCGGCGATCGCATCCGCGTACCAGCGCGGCGCGCCGATCCTGTTCTACTACTGGGGGCCGGCCGCGCTGATGGCGAAATACCGGTTCGTCGCGCTGAAGATGCCCGCGTACAACGAAGCGTGCTGGAAGACGCTGCGCGAAGAGCACGCGACGAACCCGTGCGCGTCGGCGTACATGGTGTCGCACCTGAAGATCGGTGTGTCGAAGCCGTTTTACGACGCGAATCCCGCGCTCGTGGCCGTGTTCGAGAAGGTCGGCTTCCCGATGGATTTCCTGAACCAGACGATCCTCGACATGACGACGAAGAAGATCGACGGCGCGGCCATGGCGACGCAGTTCCTGAAAACGCGTCCGGACATGTGGAAGCAGTGGGTGCCGGCCGATGTCGCGCAGAAGATCGCGGCCGGCCTGAAGGGCGCGTAACGCGGGCGGCGGCATCATGCGCGCCGTCGCGGCGCGCCGGAGAACGAACATGAACGGCTTCTTCCTGCACCTGTCGATCGCCGACTGGGTGAACGGCGCGGTCGAAACCTTCGTCGCGCGATACGGCGACAGCTTTCACCACGTCAGCGCGCTGCTGCTGCGCTATCTGCTGGTGCCGCTCGAGGGCGTGCTGCGCGTGGCGCCGCCGTGGCTCGTGCTGCTCGTGGTCGGCGCGATCGCGTGGAATGCGACGCGCCGTGCGGGCCTCGGCGCGTTGTTCATGCTGCTGCTCTATGCGATCGGCTGCTTCGGCCTGTGGGACAAGCTGATGCAGACGCTCGCGCTGATGCTCGTCGCGACGGTGCTGTCGGTCGCGATCGGCGTGCCGCTCGGCATTCTCGCGTCGCGCAGCGCGTGGCTGCGCCGGCTGTTGCTGCCGGTGCTCGACGTGATGCAGACGCTGCCGAGCTTCGTCTACCTGATTCCGGTGCTGATGCTGTTCGGGCTCGGCAAGGTGCCGGCGATCCTCGCGACCATCATCTATGCGCTGCCGCCGCTGATCCGGCTGACCGACCTCGGCATCCGCCAGGTCGATCCGGACGTGACCGAGGCCGCGCGCGCGTTCGGCACGACGCGCTGGCAGTTGCTCGTCAACGTGCAGTTGCCGCTCGCGCGGCCGAGCATCATGGCCGGTATCAATCAGACGACGATGATGGCGCTGTCGATGGTCGTGATCGCGTCGATGATCGGCTCGCGCGGGCTCGGCGAGGACGTGCTCGCGGGTATCCAGACGCTCGACGTCGGCAAGGGCACGCAGGCCGGCATCGCGATCGTGATCCTGGCGATCGTCATCGACCGCATCAGCCAGGGCTTCGGCCAGGAGCGGCGCGCGCGGCGGCGGCTTGCGCAGCAGCGCCGGCAGAAGGGCGCGTCGCGCGTGCCGTACCGTCTGCCGCGCAAGGCGGCGCCGTCCGGCACCGATTCGAACCCGCCGGCGCAATCGTCGCGCGCATAGCCACGGAGGCACACATGGCAACCATCGACGTCAGGCACGTATACAAGCTGTTCGGGCCGGAGGCCGCGCATCCGCGCGTGCTCGACCTGTTGCGGGCGGGCAAGCGCAAGGCCGACGTGCTGTCGGAAACGGGCTGCAACGTCGGCCTCAACGACGTGAGCCTCGGCATCGCGTCGGGCGAGATCTTCGTGATCATGGGGCTGTCGGGCTCGGGGAAATCCACGCTCGTGCGTCACTTCAACCGGCTGATCGAACCGACGGCCGGCGAGATCGTGATCGACGGCAACGACGTGATCAGGCTCGATGCGAACGGATTGCGGGAATTGCGCCGCTACAAGGTCAGCATGGTGTTCCAGAATTTCGGGCTGCTGCCGCACCAGACCGTGCTCGACAATGCCGCGTACGCGCTGCGCACGCGCGGCGAGAACCGGCCCGACGCGCTCGATGCCGCGCGCAACTGGCTGACGAAGGTGGGGCTCGACGGGTATGGCGAGCATTACCCGGACGAGCTGTCGGGCGGGATGCGGCAGCGTGTCGGGCTCGCGCGGGCGCTGGCGGCCGACACTGACGTGCTGCTGATGGACGAGGCGTTTTCCGCGCTCGATCCGCTGATTCGCACCGAGATGCAGGATCAATTGCTCGAGTTGCAGGCGACGCTTTCGAAAACGATCGTGTTCATCACGCATGATCTCGACGAGGCGTTGCGCATCGGCGACCGGATCGCGATCCTGCGCGATGGCACGCTCGTGCAGGTCGGCACGCCGGACGATATCCTGTCGCGGCCGGCCGACGAGTATGTACGGCGGTTCGTGGAGAAGCGGACCGGCGTGAACTGACCGGTCGGGTCGGCTCGTGCATGAAACGCGGCGCATCGCGACGAGCGGTGCGCCGGTTTTTTACCGGGCTCCGGCGATACGAACCCGCGCGGCGTGCCGGCGTTTCGCCGTCAGCCCTGACGCGGTGAGTTCGCGTCCACGTACACCCACGCCGATGCGCCCGACGCGAGCACGACGAGATCGCGGCGGTATGCATCGACCTCGTAGTCGTCCGCGTGCTTCAGTTCCTCGGGCGTGATCGCGAACACGGTGCCGCTGACCTTGTCGCCAGGATTACCTGGTATAGGTCACGACCGGGTGATGCGTCTTTCCGCTGGTCGCGACGACCTCGGGATCCTTGATTTCCAGCATCGCGAGCGAATAGCCGGGCATGTGATCGGCATGACCGCCCAGTAATCGGCCGAACGTTGCAAGCTGCACCTGTTCGAGCTGAAGCGTGCCGTACGAGAAAAGGTTTTCTGAAAGCGTGGAATCGACGTTCGACATGACGGATATACGTGGAAGCGGAGTCGTCGATTCTATAACCTCATACGGATGCCTGTAGGGAAGCCGGGCTGCGGTGTGCGATCCGTACCGACGCGCCCGGCCGCCGGATCAATGTGCGACGGTTTCCCGCGCGCCGGCCGGCACGCCGCCCGCCTCGCCGCGCAACGCATCGGCCAGGATCAGATCCGCGCCTTTTTCCGCGACCATCATCGTCGGCGCATTGATGTTCCCCGACGTGATGTTCGGGAACACCGACGCATCGACGATGCGCAACGCCTTCAGCCCGTGCACGCGCAGCGATGCGTCGACGACCGACGTCGCCGCATCCGGCCCCATCGCGCACGACCCGCACAGGTGGTAGATCGAACCCGACTGCTCGCGGAAGTACTGCCGCATCGCTTCGTCGGAATCGACCTGCGGCCCCGGCGAAATTTCCTCGACCGTCATCGCCTTCAGCGCCGGCGCCTGCATCAGCGCGCGGATCACCTTGCTGCCCTGCACGGCTTCGTCGAGATCCTTTTGCGTGGTGAGCGCATTGATGCGGATTTTCGCGGCATCTTCCGCGCGGTTCGATGCGATCTCGATCGTGCCGCGGCTCGTGGGCCGGCACGGGTTGAACGCGATCAGAAAACCGGAGTAGGGCTCGGGCTTGATGCTTGCGCGATCGCTCTTCGGGATCCGGTACGACAGCGGGTTGAAGTAAAGCTGCAGGTTCGGCTCGTGCGTGTCCGCCGTGCCGCGGAAGAACCCGCCGGCCTGGTTCACGCTCATCGCGAGCGGGCCGCGCTTCGTCAGCAGATAGCGCAATCCGATCTTCACCTTGCCGAGCAGCGTCCCCATCTCGTCGTTGAGCGTCGGCCGGTTCGCCTTGAAATAGAAGCTCACGCACAGGTGGTCCTGCAGGTTGCGGCCGACGGCCGGCAACGCATGCACGAGCGGCACGCGATGACGCGCGAGCAGCGCCGGATCGCCGACGCCCGACAGTTGCAGCAGCTTCGGCGTATCGACCGCGCCGGCCGCGAGAATGACTTCGCGCGCGGCGCTCAGCGTTTCGTCGCCGCGTTCGCCCGCGACGATCACGCCGGCCGCACGCGTACCGTCGAACGTCACGCGGCGCACGAGCACACCGGCGCGCAGCGTGAGATTCGGCCGGCCGAGCGCGGGTCGCAAATAGGCAAAACTGCTCGAACAGCGTTCGCCGTGCTTCGTGTTCAGGTCGTAGATGCCCGCACCTTCGAACCGCGCGCCGTTGAAATCGTCGGTGCGCGGCAGGTTCAACTGCTCGCAACCCTTCAGGAATTCATGGACGATCGGATGCACGTCGGCCTTCATCGACGTGATGTGGATCGGCCCCGACGTGCCGTGATGCTGCGGATCGGTTGCGCCGGCCGCGTGCGTTTCGAGCTTGCGGAAGTACGGCAGCACGTCGTCGTAGGCCCAGCCGGCATTCCCGGCCGCTGCCCAGTCGTCGTAGTCGCTGCGCTGGCCGCGCACGTAGACCATCGCGTTGATCGAGCCCGAGCCGCCGACCACCTTGCCGCGCGGGCAGTACAGGCTGCGACCGTCGAGCTGCGCTTCCGGTTCGCTGTAGTACATCCAGTTGTAGCGGCGGTTGTAGTAGGTCTTCGTGAAGCCGACCGGCACCTTGAACCAGAACGACGCGTCCTGTTCGCCCGCTTCGAGGAGCAGCACCGAGTGCCGGCCCGATTCGCTCAGGCGGTTCGCGAGAATGCAGCCAGCCGATCCCGCGCCGACGATGATGTAGTCGTAGGTCATGTCTCGTCCTTCGTGCTCAGCCCTTCGCGGGCGCGAGATCCTTCACGTCGACGGGTTTCTCGCCCATCTGCAGATGCAGCCGCTCGCCGGTGTACGGCGTGTGCCGGCGCACGACGTCCATGTCGAGCTCGATGCCGAGGCCCGGCTCGTTCGACGGGATGATGTAGCCGTCTTCCCAGCGGATCGGGGTCTTCACGACCTCCGCGTGGAAGCCGCCCCAGGTCATGATGCTTTCCTGGATCAGGAAGTTCGGCGTGCAGGTCGCGAGCTGGATGCTCGCGGCCGCGCCCACCGGTCCGTTGTACAGGTGCGGCGCGATCTGCGCGTAGTGCACTTCGGCGAGGGTCGCGATTTTCTTCGCTTCGAGCAGCCCCCCGACACGGGCGACGTTCAATTGCAGGATCGACGCGCCGCCCGCCTGCAGCAGCTTGTGGAATTCGTATTTGGTCGTCAGGCGCTCGCCGGTCGCGATCGGAATCGACGTGTGCTTCGCGACGTCGGCGATCGCTTCTTCCTGACCCGGCGGCACGGGCTCCTCGAACCACAGCGGGTCGTACTTCTCGAGCCGCTTCGCGAGCCGGATCGCCGACGACGGCACCATCTGACCGTGCGTGCCGAACAGCAGGTCGGCCTTGCTGCCGACTGCTTCGCGTACGCGGCGACAGAACAGCTCGCAGCGATCGAGCACTTCCAGCGACAGCTGGTGGCCCGAATAGGCCGTGTACGGGCCGGCCGGATCGAACTTGACCGCCGTGAAGCCGCGCTTCACGTTCTCGGCCGCGCATTCGGCGGCGAGATCGGGATCGTCGTAATCGTATTCGCCGTTCGCGTTCTTCGGGTACAGGTACGTGTACGAGCGCAGCCGTTCGTGGATCCGGCCGCCGAGCAACTCGTACACGGGCTTGCCTGCGGCCTTGCCGACGATGTCCCAGCACGCCATCTCGAGCCCGCTGACGACCCCCATCATCGTCAGGTCGGGCCGTTGCGTGAAGCCGCTCGAGTAGGTCTCGCGGAACAGCCGCTCGACGTGGTGCGGATCGTGGTTCAGCAGGTAGCGGTCGAACACGTCGTCGATGATCGGGCCCATCGCCTTCGGGTGGAACGTCGCCGAGTAGATCTCGCCGACGCCTTCGATGCCGCAGTCGGTCCTCAGCTTCACGAAGATCCAGTACATCCCGCCAATATGCGGCGGCGGGACGGCGACGATGTGGGTTTCGAGCGAAACGATCTTCATGCGGACTCCTTGAGGCGGTTGACACGATTGATGCGGTTGAGACGATGTTTGAGGCATGCCGCGGCGCCCGCGCCACACAGAGCGATGGCCGCGATATAGCCGAAATAGAGCTGATAGCCGTGTGCGCCAGGCCAGGTCTGCGTCACGTAGCCGTTGATCAGCGGCACGAACACGTCGGGCGAATAGCCGAGCACCGAGATCAGGCCGATGGCGAGACCCGCGCAGTGCGTGGGCACGCGGCAGTCGTCGAGCAGCGACCAGTAGAGGCCGCGTATCGCATAGGTGAGGATGCCGATGAACAGCACGAGCACGACGAGCATCGCTTGCGGGCTGTGCGGCGGCGCAGCGATCAGCCCGACGAGCGACAGCGCCGCGAGCACGAGTGCCCAGAACAGCACGGACACCTTCGATACGCGGTCGCCGAGGAAGCCGCCGCCGATCCCGCCGACGGGGCGCATCCACAGCTTGAGGGTCGTGATGAAGCCGGCCGCGGTCGCGCTCAGCCCGAAATTGCCTTCATGCAGGTATGCCGAGAAGCTGTAGGTTGCCCAGAACACCTGATAGCCGCAGAACACGATCGCCGCGACGAGCCACAGCTCGGGAATCGCCGCGAGCGTCTTCAGATCGGTCAGCACATTGGTGCGGCGGTCGTCACCGCGGCGGTGCTGCGCTGCCTGGCGCCGGTCGGCGCGCGGTCGATCCTTCACCAGCGCAAGCAGCACACCGAGCGCGATGCAGAAGCACGCGTACAGATGCACGACGAGCGTGAAGCCGGCCGCGTCGGTGCCGCCTCGCGCCTGCGTCACGTACGCGAACAGCGTGATCGCGATCGTCGCGAGCAGTGCCTCGACGAGCCCGCGCCCGCCGTCGAGCAGCCCGAAGAAGCGGCCCTGTTCGTCGGGGCCGGCGATCATGTTCACGCGCTTGATCACGGCCGCCCAGAACGTGAGGCCCGTCGTCAGCCCCCAGCCGCCGAAGATCAGTACGAGCGCGTTGAACGACGGTCCGGTCGCGTAGACGAGGCCGAGCGCGCCGGTCGCGAGCAGCGAGAAGCAGATCAGCCAGCGCGGCGACAGACGGTCGGCGAGCCAGCCGCTCGGCAGGTAGCTGAGAAGGAAAATCGTGCCGAGCGACGAGTACAGGTAGCCGAGTTGCACGTCGTCGATCCGGAAGAACTGCAGCATCGTCGGCTGGTACACCTGCCGCAGGTACAGCATCGGGTAGATCGCGCCGGCGGCGATCACGAGCAGCAGCAGCTGCAGGTAGCGTTGCGCGCGCGACTCGTGTGCGGCGCCGGGCAATGCGAGCGACGCGGCGGGCGTCGACGGCTGGGTGGGCATGATGTCTTCCTCCATCAGGCGCCCTGGAAGCGGGCGTCTGCAGATTTGTTATGTGCAGGTCGATCGTGGGAACGGCACGTGCGACGGGGGCCGTTGCCATGCGCGCCGGGAAATGGCGCCGGGGCGTGCGTCAGTGTCAGTACTTCATGACGACGAGGCGCGTCTGCGTGAATTCGAGCATGCCGTGCTTGCCGTCGTCGCCGCCGAGCCCCGAGCGTTTCCAGCCCGCGTGAAAGCCCTGGTACGGATCGGCCGGCGTGCGATTGACGTACAGCTCGCCGGCTTCGATCGCGTTCGCCACCTTCATCGCGGTGCGGTAGTTCTCGGTGTAGAGCACCGACGACAGCCCGAACTGGTGATCGTTCGCGAACGCGATGGCCGCGTCGATCGTCGTGTAGCGCAGCACCGGCATGATCGGGCCGAAGGTTTCCTCCTGCACGATTTCCATGTCCTGCCGGCAGCCGGTGAGCAGCGTGGCCGGGTAGAAGAAGCCGGGGCCGTCGGGAATTGCGCCGCCCGTTTCGAGCGTCGCGCCGGCCGCGACCGCGCGTTCGACCATTGCATGGATGCGCGCGCGCGCCGATGCGCTGACGAGCGGGCCCATGTTCGACGGATCGGCCGCGCGATCGCCGCTGCGCACCGCGGCCATCTTCGCCTTCAGCAACGCGACAAAGCGGTCGTATATGCCGTCATGCACGTACACGCGTTCGACGGCGGTGCAGAGCTGCCCGCAGTGTGTGGTCTTCGACGCGACGAGCGCCGCAGCCGCGCGTTCCAGATCGGCATCGGGTTCGATGATCGCGGGTGTCTTGCCGCCGAGTTCGAGCGACGGCTTCGCGATGTTCGCCTTGCAGTAGTCGAGCACCTTGCGGCCCGCGTTCACGCTGCCCGTGAGCGTGATCATCCCGACCGCCGGATGCGTGCACAGCGCCTCGGCCGTCGCATGATCCATCGTCAGGATGTTGACGACGCCCGGCGGGAAGCCCGCGTCGTCGACGGCTTTCGCGATCTCGAATGCCGACACCGGCGTGTGGTTGCTCGGCCGCACGACCACCGTGTTGCCGGCGATCAGCGCAGGCGCGATCTTGCGCAGCAGCGTGTAGACCGGATAGTTGAACGGGATCAGGCACGCGACGACGCCGATCGGCTCGCGGTGCAGGAACAGGTTCTCGTCGGGCGTGTCGCTCGGAATGATTTCACCTTCGATCCGGCGCGCCCATTCGGCGTGATAGCGCGTGATCTGGCCCGCGTAGACGGCTTCGTTCGACGCGTCCTCGACGCTCTTGCCGGATTCCCGAGCCAGCGCCGCGCCGATCTGCGGTGCGCGTGCGG
>NZ_JAGIXF010000036.1:0-68368 GCF_021483755.1 Burkholderia sp. WTPI3
CTCGACGCGCACGTCGAAGTGCATTTCGACGGTCGCAAGGCGTCGATCGAAAGCGTGGTCGGCCTGCTCGGTCTCGGCGCCGGCGAACGTGCGACCGTCGAGCTCGTCGGTCGCGGTGCGCACGCGCAACAGGCGGTCGATGCGATCGCGAACGAACTGCTGCGCGAAGCGCACGGCGAGGCCGAGGAGAAGCCGGCCCGGCTGCGCTCGCCCGCGCCGCAGGCTATCGTGCGCAACACCGGCGCGCCCCTCGACCCGAACACGCTCGCGGGCGTATGCGCGGCGCCCGGCATAGCGGTCGGCACGCTGGTGCGTCTCGACGATGCCGACATCGTGCCGCCCGAACAGGCGGCCGGCACGCCTGCTGCTGAAAGCCGCCACCTCGACCAGGCGCTGAAGGCGGTCGACGCCGAGCTCGACGAAACGGTGCGCAACGCGTCCGCGCGCGGCGCGGTCGGCGAGGCGGGGATCTTCGCGGTGCATCGCGTATTGCTCGAAGACCCGACGCTCGTCGACGCGGCGCGCGACCAGATCAGCCTCGGTAAGAGCGCGGGCTTCGCATGGCGCGCGACCATCCGCGCGCAGATCGACACGCTGTCGAAGCTCGACGACACGCTGCTCGCCGAGCGCGCGGCCGACCTGCGCGACATCGAAAAGCGCGTGCTGCGCGCACTCGGCCATACGAGCGGTGCGACGCGCACGCTGCCCGACGAAGCCGTGCTCGCCGCCGAGGAATTCACGCCGTCCGACCTGTCGTCGCTCGATCGCCAGCGCGTGACCGCGCTCGTGATGGCGCGCGGCGGTGCGACCTCGCATGCGGCGATCATCGCGCGTCAGCTCGGCATCCCCGCGCTCGTCGCGGTCGGCGATGCGTTGTACGCGATTCCGGACGGCACGCAGGTCGTCGTCGATGCGAGCGCGGGCCGTCTCGAACACGCGCCGACCGCGCTCGACGTCGAGCGCGCCCGGCACGAACGCCAGCGTCTGGACGGCGTGCGCGAAGCGAACCGGCGGATGGCCGGCGCGGCCGCGGCGACCACCGACGGCCGCGCGATCGAGATCGCCGCGAACATCGCGACGCTCGACGACGCGAACACCGCGGTCGACAACGGCGCGGACGCGGTCGGCCTGCTGCGCACCGAGCTGATGTTCATCCATCGCCAGGCGGCGCCCACCGTCGTCGAACACCAGCAGAGCTACCAGTCGATCGTCGACGCGCTGCAGGGCCGCACCGCGATCATCCGCACGCTCGACGTCGGCGCCGACAAGGAGGTCGATTACCTGACGCTGCCGCCCGAACCGAACCCGGCGCTCGGCCTGCGCGGCATCCGCCTCGCGCAGGTGCGCCCGGACCTGCTCGACGATCAGCTGCAGGGCCTGCTCGCGGTGAAGCCGTTCGGCGCGGTGCGCATCCTGCTGCCGATGGTGACGGACGCGGGCGAGCTCGTGCGGCTCAGGAAGCGCATCGACGAATTCGCGCAGGCGCAGGGCCGCACCGAGCGGATCGAGGTCGGCGTGATGATCGAGGTGCCGTCGGCTGCGCTGCTGGCCGACCAGCTCGCGCAGCACGCGGATTTCCTGTCGATCGGCACCAACGACCTCACGCAGTACACGCTCGCGATGGACCGCTGCCAGGCCGATCTCGCCGCGCAGTCCGACGGTCTGCATCCGGCCGTGCTGCGCCTGATCGACATCGCGGTGCGCGGCGCGGAAAAGCACGGCAAGTGGGTCGGCGTGTGCGGCGCGCTGGGCGGCGATCCGCTCGCGGTGCCGATCCTCATCGGGCTCGGCGTGACCGAACTGTCGGTCGACCCGGTATCGGTGCCGGGCATCAAGGCGCGCGTGCGCCGTCTCGATTACCAGCTGTGTCGCCAGCGTGCGCAGGATCTGCTCGCACTCGACTCGGCACAGGCGGTAAGGGCAGCAAGCCGCGAAGTCTGGCCGCTCGACTGAACGTCGACGGCGGGCGCGCGACCCGTTTCACTACGAAAGCAATTAGGTCAACGACGATTAATGACGAGACATGGATTGGAGGACTGAATGGACGGGAATCCGTTTCTGAAAATACAGGGCCTGGGCCGGGCCCTGATGCTACCGATCGCGGTGTTGCCGGTCGCCGGCATCCTGCTGCGACTCGGGCAGCCGGATGTGTTCAACATCAAGATGATCGCCGACGCCGGCGGCGCGATCTTCGACAACCTGCCGCTCCTGTTCGCGATCGGCGTGGCGGTCGGTTTCGCGAAGGACAATAACGGCGTGGCGGCACTCGCGGGCGCGATCGGCTACCTGATCGAAACCGCGATCATGAAGGATATCGATCCCAAGCTGAACATGGGCGTGTTGTCCGGGATCATCGCGGGCGTGGTCGCGGGCTTGCTGTACAACCGCTACAAGGACATCAAGCTGCCCGACTACCTCGCGTTCTTCGGCGGCAAGCGGTTCGTGCCGATCATCACGGGCCTGGTGTGCGTGATACTGGGCATCGTGTTCGGATACGTGTGGCAACCGATCCAGCATGCGATCGACGCGGCCGGTCAGTGGCTGACGACGGCGGGCGCGATCGGTGCGTTCGTGTTCGGCTTCCTGAACCGCCTGCTGCTCGTCACGGGCCTGCACCACATCATCAACTCGCTCGCCTGGTTCGTGTTCGGCAACTTCACGCCGCCCGGCGGCGGCGAGATCGTGCACGGCGACCTGCACCGCTTCTTCGCGGGCGATCCGACCGCGGGCACCTTCATGGCGGGCTTCTTCCCGATCATGATGTTCGGCCTGCCGGCCGCGTGTCTCGCGATGCTGCACGAAGCGCCGAAGGAGCGCCGCGCGATGGTCGGCGGCCTGCTGTTCTCGATGGCGCTCACGTCGTTCCTGACCGGCGTGACCGAGCCGATCGAATTCAGCTTCATGTTCCTCGCGCCGGTGCTGTACGTGATCCACGCGGTGCTCACGGGGCTGTCGCTCGCGATCTGCCAGATCCTCGACGTGAAGCTCGGCTTCACGTTCTCGGCCGGCGCGATCGACTACGTGCTGAACTACGGGCTGTCGACGAAGGGCTGGATCGCGATTCCGCTCGGCATCGCGTATGGCGTCGCGTACTACGGGCTGTTCCGCTTCTTCATCCGCAAGTTCAACATGGCGACGCCGGGCCGCGAGCCGGCGTCGGCCGATGCGGCGACCGAGTCGTATGCGACGGGTGGTGTCGTCGCACCGGCGGCCGGTGCTGCCGCGGCAGCGCCGCGCGCGCAGCGCTACATCGCCGCGCTCGGCGGGGCGGGCAACCTGACGGTCGTCGACGCATGCACGACGCGTCTGCGGTTGACCGTCGTCGATCCTGAGAAGGTGTCGGAGCCGCAACTGAAGTCGATCGGCGCGCGCGGCGTGCTCAAGCGCGGCGGCAACAGCGTGCAGGTGATCATCGGGCCCGAAGCCGACATCATTGCCGACGAAATGCGCTCGGCCATCGGCAGCGGCGCGACCGGCGCAGCGGCGACCGCCACGGCCGCCGCCGCGCAGCCGGTCACGGGCGCGGCGGCCGGTCCGCTCGATCCCGATCCGGTGCGCTGGCTCGCCGTGTTCGGCGGAGCGACCAACGTCGCATCGCTCGACGCGATCGCGACCACGCGCCTGCGTGTCGTCGTGCGCGATGCGTCGGCGGTCGATCGGGATCGCCTCGGCGAGCTCGACGTCGCATGGGTGTCGACGGATACGTTCCACATCGTGTGCGGCAACGCGGCCGCGCGCTATGCCGAACAGCTCGGCGCGCGTCTGCCGTCGACGGGCGGCGGCGCGGTCGCGCAACCGGCCTGATGCGAACCACGACGATGACGCCGGCCTGACCCGCGCTGCGGAATCGGGCTGGTCGACAAAACGAAACGGCTTGCGAATCGCATCGCAAGCCGTTTTTCTTTGGTGCGGTGCCCGGACGAAAAAACTCGCGCGAAGGAGGTTCGTTCCGGCGGGCGGCAGCGGAGCGGAGCGAGCCGCCCCGCACATCGATCAGTCGCGCCGGGCGCGCACCGGCGCTTCCGGCGACTTCTGCCGCGCTTCGAGCCACATCGCGTTGACGATGCCGAACGACAGCGCGACGCCGATACCGAGAATCCAGCTGAAATACCACATGATCCGACTCCTTGCGAAACGGGACGGCGGGGCGCTTGCGCGCCCCGGCCGGGTTCAATACATCGAGTGCGTGTTCTCTTCGAGCGTCTGGCGCGTGACCTTGCCGCGCATCACGCGGTAGACCCAGCTCGTGTAGATCAGGATGATCGGCAGGAACACGATCACCGCGAACAGCATCACCTGCAGCGTCTTCTGACTCGACGTCGAATCCCACACGGTCAGGCTGCTGCGCGGATCGAGCGACGACGGCATGATGAACGGGAACATCGAGAAGCCCGCGGTCAGGATCACGCCGGCGATCATCAGGCCGGTGCAGAAGAACGCCGTCTTTTCCTGCTTCGAGCCGGCAAGCAGCAGCGCGAGCAGGCCGCCGGCGATGCCGACCACCGGCGCCGCGATCATCCACGGATATTCGCCGTAGTTCGCGAGCCACAGCCCCGCGCCGGCGGCGACGTCCTTCAGCAGCGGGTTCGCGACCGTATCGTTCGGCGCCGCGTGCGTGATGTGGAAGCCGCCGATCGTCGATGCGACCAGCACGCCGGCCAGCACGAACAGCACGACCGCGAGGAGCGAGAACACGCGCAGCGCGATCGACGCGCGGCGGGCGATCACGCCGTCGGTCTTCATCTTGATGAACGCGGCGCCGTGCGCGACGAGCATCGTGAGGCTGACGAGCCCGCAGAGCAGCGCGAACGGATTCAGCAGCGCCCAGAAGCTGCCGTAATAGGTCACGCGCAGGTCGCTGTCGAACTGGAACGGCACGCCCTGCAGCAGGTTGCCGAACGCGACGCCGAACACCAGCGCCGGCACGAAGCCGCCGACGAACAGGCCCCAGTCCCAGCCGGCGCGCCAGCGCGGATCAGGGCGCTTGCTGCGATAGTCGAAGCCGACCGGCCGGAAGAACAGCGCGAACAGCACGAGCAGCATCGCGAAGTAGAAGCCGGAGAACGACGCGGCGTAGACGAGCGGCCACGCGGCGAACATCGCGCCGCCGGCCGTGATCAGCCACACCTGGTTGCCTTCCCACGTCGCGCCGACGGTGTTGACGATGATGCGGCGCTCGTCGTCGGTCTTGCCGAGGAACGGCAGCAGCGCGGTCGCGCCCATGTCGAAGCCGTCGGTGACGGCGAAGCCGATCAGCAGCACGCCGACGAGCAGCCACCAGATCAGCTTGAGAGTTGCATAGTCCATAGCGATTCCTTGTTCCGTTGCAGGGGCGTGCTCAAACCGCGGCGCGCTCGCCGGCAGCGGCGAGTTCGTGGTGATAGCGGCCGGTGTGCAGCGACGAAGGGCCGAGGCGTGCGTACTTGAACATCAGCTTGATTTCGATGACGAACAGCACCGTGTAGAACGCGATGAAACCGGCGAGGCTCAGGTACAGGTCCGTGGGCGTCAGGCTCGACGCGGACAGATGCGTCGGCAGGATGCCCGCGATCGTCCAGGGCTGGCGGCCGAGCTCGGCGACGACCCAGCCGAATTCCGCAGCGAGCCACGGCAGCGGAATCGCCCACACCGCATAGCGCAGGAACCAGCGGCGGTTGTCCTGCAGCAGTTGGCGGCGCGCGCAGAACCAGAACGCGGCGACGAAGGTCGCGAGGAACAGGAAACCGAGGAACACCATGATCCGGAACGAGAAGAATACGGGCGCGACCGGCGGGATCGTCTTCCTCGCGGCGGCCTTGATCTGCTCGGGCGTCGCATCGACCACGTTCGGCGTGAACTGCTTGAGCATCAGCCCGTAGCCGAGATACTGCTTGTGCTGATCGAACAGTTCGCGCGTGACAGCGCTCGTGTCGCCTTCCTTCATCTTCTGCAGCGCGCCGTACGCGACCATCCCGCTCTGGATGTGCTCCTCGCTGTGCTTCGCGAGTTCGCGCAGGCCGACCACGGGTTCGTCGATCGAGCGCGTCGCGATCAGGCCGAGCGCGTACGGAATCTTGATCGCGTAGTCGGTACGCTGTTCTTCCTGGTTCGGAAGGCCGATCAGTGTGAACGAGGCGGGTGCCGGCTGCGTTTCCCATTCGGACTCGATCGCGGCGAGCTTCATCTTCTGCACTTCGCCGGTCGTGTAGCCCGACTCGTCGCCGAGCACGATCACGCAGAGCGTCGACGCGAGGCCGAAGCCGGCCGCGACCGCGAACGAGCGCAGCGCGAAATCGGTGTCGCGCTTTTTCAGCAGGTACCACGACGAGATGCCGAGCACGAACATCGCGGCCGTCACGTAGCCGGCCGACACCGTGTGCACGAATTTCACCTGTGCGACCGGGTTGAACAGCACGTCGAACAGGTTCGTCAGCTCCATGCGCATCGTCTGATAGTTGAACTCGGCGCCGACCGGATTGTTCATCCAGCCGTTCGCGACGAGGATCCACAGCGCGGACAGGTTCGAGCCCAGCGCGACGAGGAACGTGACGATCAGGTGCTTGACCTTCGACAGGCGGTTCCAGCCGAAGAAGAACAGGCCGACGAACGTCGATTCGAGGAAGAACGCCATCAGGCCTTCGACCGCGAGCGGCACGCCGAAGATGTCGCCGACGTAGTGCGAGTAGTACGACCAGTTCGTGCCGAACTGGAATTCGAGCGTGATGCCGGTCGTCACGCCCATCGCGAAGTTGATTCCGAACAGCTTGCCCCAGAACTGGGTCATGTCCTTGTAGACCTGCTTGCCGGTCATCACGTAGACGGCTTCCATGATGACGAGCAGCCAGGACAGGCCGAGCGTCAGCGGCACGAACAGGAAGTGGTAGAGCGCCGTGATGCCGAACTGCAGACGCGACAGATCGACGACTTCGCTACTTATCATGGTGGTCTCCCTCGGTAGAGGCGGGCGCCGGCACCGAAAGCAGTCTTTCGGCGACGACAGCAGGCGGCAGCGACATGTGCTCGGCCTGCGGATGATTGAAGAATGCGTATTTGAGCGACATCAGGAGGATCAGCTTGACGATCAGCACCAGCGTGATGTCGCGCACGAGCGTGGGTCCGCGGGCCCACGCGGCGATGCGGGCGCGCCAGCCGATCGCACCGGCGGCCGGCGGGGGAGGCGGCGCAGGCTCTTTATTGATCGAGATCAAGGCGATAATCCTGAATCGATTTACGTCGGTTTTGGGGCGACTTTACGTCGGATTTATGACGGCAGTGAAGCTCTGTTATTAATCCTTTTATGCCGACATGCCAATTTTAAAATGCCGGCTTTCCGATGCCGAGTGCTGCGCTGCGGCAGACCGTCGCGAATTGAGGGTAAAAACTTGAGTTAGATCAAGGTTATGCGGAAGGGGGCGCAAGCCGCCCAATACCCGATCAATAAGGTCGATTAATAGGTGACGCGACTGGCGGGCAAACAGGCGAAAAAAAACCGCTGCCGGAGGGGCAGCGGTTTGGGGGGGAAGCGCTCTGAATCGCCGGGCTTTACGCGTATTCGGCGAGTGCGGTGCGCATCTTTTTCATCGCGCTCGCTTCGATCTGGCGGATGCGTTCTGCGGACACACCGAATTCGGCGGCGAGATCGTGCAGCGTCGAGCCGCCTGAGCCATCGTCGTCGACATTCAGCCAGCGCGCCTCGATGATCCGGCGACTGCGCGCGTCGAGCGCGTCGAGCGCCTGCGAGATGCCGTCAGTCTGCAGCATGTCGCGCTGACGCGCCGCCAGCACGGCGGTCGGCTCGTTGTGCGAATCGGCCAGATAGGCGATCGGCGCGTACGACTCCTCGCCGTCCTCGACTTGCCCTTCGAGCGCGATGTCGCCGCCCGACAGGCGTGTTTCCATCTCGGTCACGTCCTCACGCTTGACGTTGAGTTCCTGCGCGAGGCCGTCGATTTCCTCGGGCGTCATCGCCTGCAGGCCCTTCTTGTGGCTGCGCAGGTTGAAGAACAGCTTGCGCTGCGCCTTCGTCGTCGCGACCTTTACCGTACGCCAGTTGCGCAGGATGTACTCGTGGATCTCGGCCTTGATCCAGTGGATCGCGTACGACACCAGGCGCACGTTTTGCGCCGGGTCGAAACGCTTCACGGCCTTCATCAGGCCGATGTTCCCTTCCTGGATCAGGTCGCCATGCGGCAGCCCGTAGCCGAGATAGTTACGGGCGATCGACACGACGAGCCGGAGGTGCGACAGCACCAGGCGGCGTGCCGAGTCGAGATTGTTGTTGTCGCGGAATTCGGTTGCGTACTGGCGTTCTTCTTCAGCGGTCAGCAGCGGGATGCGGTTGACGGCCTGGATATACGCGTCGATGTTGCCAAGCTGGCCCGGCAACATCGATTGAGTTGCGAGCGCCAGCGAGCCTGCCGATTCGGCCTTGGCCGGCGTCGGGCTCAGGGTATTCGGAAGGGTCAAAGCGTGGCTCACTAAAAAACTCCTTTGGAATCAGGGACAAACCCCTGGTCTCGGATGAGACTCCGAGGGCAATCTTAGCACTCCCGCAATCCGAGTGCTAATTCCTTAGAGCGCACGTGGGCATCGGAGTTCCCAGTTTTCTATCGAAGTAGTCGAGTCGATAGTCTAGAGTGCGACCGGGGAGATGCGGAGAAGTTCCGTAAGCCGTTGTTTCTGAGGGGAATCAGCAGACGGTTTCGATTTTTGTAGTTTTAGAAGCAAACCATTTCGCTTCGTGATGCCGATCCGGAAAGTCCTTTACCATACCATTCAGTTCGCTCGGGCCCGGCCGCTGCGGCAGGCTCCATTCAACCCAAAAAGTTGGAGTGTCAGATGAACAATAAAAAGAATCGCCGGCCTCGCAGCCGGTTTGCGCTGCATGCGATGCTCGCCGCGTCATTGCTTGGCGGATCGACGGCAGCATTCGCGGATCGGTGGGGGATCCAGGCGGGCGGCGGGTTTTCCGATCGTCACGGGATCGACAAGGGCGATCTCGGCGTGGTCTGGGATCCGGGCTGGAACTGGTGGGAAATCGGCGGCTGGCACTTCGCGTTCGTGGTCGAAGGACATGCGGGCTACTGGCACACGGGCGGCAACGTCCACAGCAGCATCGGGGAATTCGGCGTGACGCCGATGTTCCGTTTCATCAAGAGCGCGGGGGAGATACGGCCGTACATCGAGGCCGGCGGCGGCCTCCGGCTGCTGACGCATCCGACGATCTCGAACAATTTCTCGGTGTCGACCGCGTTCCAGTTCGCGCCGACCGCGGGGGTGGGCGTGCAGTTCGGCCAACGGCAACAGTATCAGGTTGGCTACCGTTTCGAACATGTGTCTAACGCGGGTATCAAAGAGCCGAATCCTGGTATAAATTTCCACCAGTTCTACGTGCAGTACAACTTCTGATCCGTACTACGCCCGCACGGCGGGCGCGTTGCCGAGGAGTCAGGCGATGGCGAAGGTGGTCGATGCGATCCGCGCGCTCGAGCGCGATCGGTTCCGGGCGATGGTGGACGGGGACGGCGAAGCGCTCGATGCGCAATTGTCGGACAAGGTGTTCTTCGTGCACACCAACGGCAAACGCGAAACCAAGCAGCAGTTCATCGACGCCATCGTCGCCGGCCGCCGCCGCTATCGCCAGATCGAAATCCAGTCGCAGGATCTGCTGCCGGTCGGCGACGCAACCTGCATCGTTACGGGGCGCGCGCTGATCGAGATGGAAACGAACAACGGCGGGCTCGTCTTCCCGATTGCCTATACTGCCGTCCACACCCACGAGCAGGGCCACTGGCGCCTGCTGGCGTGGCAGGCGACGCGATGTGCGACCGAGACGTGAGCGCAGGTAGCGCCCGTTTTCATGTCCCGACCGAAGCGGCCTTCCGGGCCGCTTTTTGCTGGCCCATGCGACGCGGATCGCGCGGCGCACGGGCGGTCACACACCGCTCGCTGACCTTCAAACCTTGAATCGAAACCCGGCAGTCAGGCTGCCGCGCGGCGGTCGGTGCAATGCCACGCCGAGCGGTTGATCGCGCTCGCGACCGCGTCGAGCGCCGCGCTCGCCGCATCGGCGTGCAGCCCGACGCCATGCCGCAGCGGCGCATCGCCGACCCGGCAGCCGACCGATACTGCGATCCGGCCGTCCGTCGTGCGTACGTGTTCGCACGACGCGACGTCGATCGTCACGCCGGCCGCCGCCGCGAATGCCGCGGCCGCGCGCTGCACGGCGTCCTCGGCCGTCGCGTCGGCCGGCGGTGCGACCGCGATCTCGCGGTGCTGCCAGCGTGCGCCGTTGCCGTGGCGCGCGGCCGGGCCATCCGTTTCGAAGAATTCTCGTGCGAACAGCGCGCAGATCGCATCGCCCGTCACTTCCTCGCCGGATGCGTCGGCGAGCGTCTGCACCGCGGCGCTGAACTCGATCTGCACGCGGCGCGTTGGCGTGAAGCCCATCCCGCGTTCGAGCAGGAACGTCGCGCCGCCCTTGCCGGACTGGCTGTTGACGCGAATCACCGCGTCGTAGCTGCGACCAAGGTCGGCCGGGTCGATCGGCAGATACGGGACTTCCCACACCGCGTCGGGGCGCTGCTGCGCGAAGCCCTTGCGGATCGCGTCCTGATGCGAGCCCGAGAACGCGGTGAACACGAGGTCGCCCGCATACGGATGGCGCGGATGCACGGGAATCTGGTTGCAGCGCTCGACCACGCGGCGCACCGCGTCGATGTCGGAGAAATCGAGGCCCGGGTCGATGCCCTGCGTATAGAGGTTCAGCGCGAGCGTGACGAGGTCCACGTTGCCGGTGCGCTCGCCGTTGCCGAACAGGCAGCCTTCGATGCGGTCGGCGCCTGCGAGCAGCGCGAGTTCGGCGGCCGCGACCGCGGTGCCGCGATCGTTGTGCGGATGCACGGACAGCACGATGCTGTCGCGATACGCGAGGTTGCGGTCCATCCACTCGATCTGGTCGGCGAACACGTTCGGGCTCGCCGCTTCGACGGTCGCGGGCAGGTTCACGATCATCTTGTGATCGCGGGTCGGGCGCCACGTCTGCGCGACCGCATCGCACACTTCGCGCGCGAACGTCAGCTCGGTCATGCTGAAGGTTTCCGGCGAGTACTGATAGGTCCAGTGCGTGTCCGGACGTGCGGCCGCCTGTTCCTTGATGATCCGGGTGCCCTCGACCGCAAGCGCCTTCACGTCGGCCTTCGACATCCCGAACACGATGCGGCGGAACGACGGGCAGACCGCGTTGTAGAGGTGCACGATCGCACTCGGTACGCCTTCGAGCGCGTCGAACGTACGGACGATCAGGTCTTCGCGCGACTGCACGAGTACTTCGATCGTCACGTCGTCGGGGATGCGCTTCTCGTCGATCAGCTTGCGGACGAAATCGAAGTCGGTTTGCGACGCCGACGGAAAACCGACTTCGATCTCCTTGAAACCGATCGCGACCAGCATGTCGAAGAATTCCAGCTTCTGTTCGATGCTCATCGGCTCGATCAGCGACTGGTTGCCGTCGCGCAGGTCGGTGCTCATCCAGACCGGCGCACGCTCGATGGTGCGGGTCGGCCAGCGGCGGCCATGGATACGGACGGGCTCGAATGGGCGGTACTTGTCTTGCGGGTTGCGCTTCATCTTCTGGACCTCGGGTCTCGAGTCGCGAGCGAAGACGGGCGGCATGGGCGACGGTTGGCGCTGCCTCGCACCGTGGCGCCGGATAGCGCTACGGATACGGATGATCTTCGCGAATCGACCGACGGATAGACGGACGAATGCTGACGACTTCGGGTTGTAAAAACTGCGAGAAGGGTGCTGCGAGGAACTGCTGGGAGGGACCGTGCGAACAGCACACGGCGCTACGACAGCCTTAGGCTAGTCGTAGCGATAGCGGCCGCGCTAGGCGGCCGGAGGTAATTCGGAGGGTGTTCGGAAAGGAACGCATGTCGGCAACTCTATGCCAGGATGCGGGCACGTGTCAAATGGTCGGCGGAAATATCGGCGCGAAGCACGCGGCGGTCAGGGCGCGATCCGGGCGATCCGCGCGATCGTTTCGACCTGCCGCGCGAGCGTGTCGGGCACCGGGATTTCGCCGCGCAGCACGGCATCCGTCCATGCGGCCGTCGTCGTCGCGTCGCGCGATTCGGGCAGCGCGACGGGCGCGGCGTCGGTCGACGAGCGCTCGGCCTCGATCAGCGTGTCGCACACGCCGTCGTGCAGCCAGTCGACCTGCACCTGGCGCCGCGTGTCGGCGACTGCCTCGCCTTCGGTGCCGCGTGCGAGCAGCGCGCCGCCGAGCGCGGCGTCGGGATGGTCGCGGAACAGTTGCGCGAGGCTGTCGCGGTACGGCGGATGCGTGTAGTTGACGAGCCGCAGGCCCGTCGGCGCGAACGGCTGCAGGATCTTGACGAGCGTATGCGTGGAGTTGCGCACGCCGAGTATTCCGCGCAGCGCCAGCAGGCGCGCGAGGCGCGGCGCCAGCGCGTCGATCGGCGCGAACGCGACGCGGCGCTCGGCGAGCGTGTCCTCGATCGCATCGTGCGACGTGGACGGCGCGATCGACAGCGCGGAGAAGATTTCCGCGCTCGTCACGCGGCCCGGATCGCGCTCCACGCCGTGCACGAGCACCGGCACGCCTTCGCGTGCGAGCAGCAGTGCGAGCAGCGGCACCAGGTTCGGCTGCTTGCGCGCGCCGTTGTAACTCGGGATCGACACCGGGCGGAACGCCGCATCCTGCACGCGCACCGGTTCGAACGACGCCTGTGCGGCCGCGAGCATGGCGGCCAGTTCGTCGGCGGTTTCGCCCTTCAGGCGGTAGGCGATCAGGATCGCGCCGAGTTCGACGTCCGACACGCGCGCATCGAGCATCGCGCGATAGAGCTCGAACGTGTCGTCGGCGGACAGCGCGCGCGCGCCGTGCGGGCCGCGGCCGATTTCCTTGATGAAGCGGGCGCAAGGGAACGGCGAGGCTGCGGAGTCTTGGGGTGCGGTCATCGGAGCGTGGGGCGTGCGGCCGGTATCGGGCCGCGCGGTGAGCGGTAAGGAATGCCCGGAGTATCGCACGCGCGCGGCTCGCCCAAGCGCACGGCTGCGCGCGCTGATGCGGCCCGGCGCGCTAAACTCTGGTTCCCGGCGGTGTCGCGTGCGTGCCGCGCATACCTGTGCGGGCCGAATACGACCAAGAGAGACGCCCCATGAAGCTCTACAGCTATTTCCGCAGTTCCGCGTCGTACCGCGTGCGGATCGCCCTGAACCTGAAGCAGTTGCCGTACGAAACCATCCCGGTGCACATGCTGCGCGACGGCGGCGAGCAACTGAAGGACGCATACCGCGCGGTGAATCCGGATGCGGTCGTGCCGTCGCTGGTCGACGGCGACGCGACGCTGCAGCAATCGCTCGCGATCATCGAATATCTCGAGGAAACGCATCCCGAACCCGCGCTGCTGCCGACGCAGCCGCTCGATCGCGCGTACGTGCGGGCGATTGCGCTGCAGGTCGCATGCGAGATCCATCCGCTGAACAACCTGCGCGTGCTGAAGTACCTGAAGCACACGCTGAAGGTGCCGGAGGAAGCGAAGAACGAGTGGTACCGGCACTGGATCGAGGCCGGTTTCGCATCGCTCGAGACGCGCCTCGCGAACGATCCGCGCACCGGCAAGCTGTGCTTCGGCGACACGCCGACGCTCGCCGATATCTGCATCGTGCCGCAAGTGTTCAACGCGAACCGGTTCTCGATCGACACGACGCGCTTCCCGACGATCCAGCGGATCGCCGACTACGCATCGTCGCTCGACGCGTTCAAGGCCGCCGAGCCTGGCGTGCAGCCCGACGCCGAATGACGCGGCAGCCGCCGGCGGGCCGCCGCGCATGAAAAAGGGCGCCCGAAGGCGCCCTGTGCGGTGCGGGCCGGCGGCGTTCAGCCGAGCAGCGCATCCGCGAATTCCGCTGCGCTGAACGGCTGCAGGTCTTCCACCTTCTCGCCGACGCCGATGAAGTAGACAGGCACCGGACGCTGCCGCGCGATCGCGGCGAGAATGCCGCCCTTCGCGGTGCCGTCCAGTTTCGTGACGATCAGGCCGGTGAGGCCGAGCGCGTCGTCGAATGCCTTCACCTGCGTGAGCGCGTTCTGGCCCGTGTTCGCGTCGATCACGAGCAGCACCTCGTGCGGCGCGCCGTCGTGCGCCTTCGAGATCACCCGCTTCACCTTTTTCAGCTCTTCCATCAGGTGGAGCTGCGTCGGCAGGCGCCCGGCCGTGTCGGCCATCATCACGTCGATCTTGCGCGCGCGCGCGGCGCTGACCGCGTCGAAGATCACCGCGGCCGGGTCGCCGCTTTCCTGCTGCACGACCGTCACGTTGTTGCGTTCGCCCCAGACCGCCAGCTGTTCGCGCGCGGCCGCGCGGAACGTGTCGCCCGCGGCCAGCAGCACCGACTGATCGAAGCTCTGCAGATGCTTCGCGAGCTTGCCGATGCTGGTCGTCTTGCCCGCCCCGTTCACGCCGGTGATCATCATCACGAGCGGCTGCGCGCGGCCGAGCATCAGCGATTTCTCGAGCGGCTTCAGCAGCTCGACGAGCAGGTCGTGCAGCGCGCCCTTCACCTGCTGCGGGTCGGTCAGCCGGCCCACGCGCACCTTTTCGCGCAGCGCGCCGAGCAGGTACTCGGTCGCGTCGACGCCGGCGTCGGACATCAGCAGCGCGGTTTCGAGCTCTTCGTACAGATCCTCGTCGATCTTCGTGTTGATGAACACGCCGGTAATGCTCGAGCCCGTCTTCGCGAGCCCCGTTTTCAGGCGGGCGAGCCACGATTTCTTCGCGCTCGCATCCTGCGTGGGCGGCGGCACGATCTCGACCGTTTCGACGACCTCGTCGCTACCGTCGTTGGTCGGCGTGACCGTCATCACGACGGCCGGCGCGGCTGGCTGCGCGGGGGCTTGCGGGGCCTCGGGCGCTTCAGGCGCTTCGGACGTTTCGTCCGGTTGCGGCGCGTCGGCCGATTGCGATTCCGCGGAGTCGGACTCCTGCGTTTTCTTGAATCGTTTGAAGAAGCTGAACATGGTCTGGCGTCGGGAAGAGGGCGGGCGCCGCCATGGCGGAGCGCCGGAGGGGCCGTCCTGCGTGCGCACGGCGGCCGAAACCGTGCATTTTATCAGTGCGGCGGGGCGCTCGCGTCAGTGCGCGCCGCCGCTGTGGTAACGTGCGCCTGTTTGGCGGTGCGCCCTCGTGCGCACCCGGTCCCTCCGTTGTCGATATTCCGTATGTCCCGTTCTTCTTCCGGCCGCGCTGCGGCCCCCTCTAGCCGCGGCAAGCCGCACACGATCCGCATCATCGGCGGTGACTGGAAGCGCACGCCGCTCGCCGTGCTCGATCTCGACGGCCTGCGGCCGACGCCCGATCGCGTGCGCGAGACGCTGTTCAACTGGCTCGGCCAGGATCTCGGAGGCCGGCGCTGTCTCGACCTGTTCGCGGGCACCGGTGCGCTCGGCTTCGAAGCCGCGTCGCGCGGTGCGTCGAGCGTCGTGATGGTCGAGCGTCACCCGCGCGCCGCGCAGCAGCTGCGCGCGATCAAGGACAAGCTCGGCGCACGCTCGGTCGAGGTCGCGGAAGCCGATGCGCTGAGGCTCGCGGCCGGGCTGACGCCGGGTGCGTTCGATGTCGTGTTCCTCGATCCGCCGTTCGGCGAGCAGGCCGTGCTCGATCGCGCGATTGCGCTGTCGGCGTCGCTCGTCGCGCCGGGCGGCGCGCTGTACGTCGAGACGGGCGCGGAACTCGACACGGCCGCGCATGAAGCGCTCGCAGGCTGGCAGGTGGTGAAGCACGGCAAGGCCGGTGCGGTTCACTATCATTTGCTGCGGCGCGAAAATGATGAATAATGCGCGTTCCATACGAGGCGGCGCGCCGCAAAGGCGACGCATGCCCATCTCGGCAGCGGTGTGCGGATTGCACGGCTGCCAACCCGTTTGCGTGATGACAGGAGGAGCGACATGGTAGTCGCCGTGTATCCCGGTACGTTCGATCCGCTGACGCGCGGGCACGAAGACCTCGTGCGGCGTGCGTCGAGCATTTTTGATACGCTGGTAGTCGGCGTTGCGGACAGCCGCGCGAAGAAGCCGTTCTTTTCGCTGGAAGAACGTCTGACGATTGCAAACGAGGTGCTCGGTCATTATCCGAACGTGAAGGTGATGAGTTTCACCGGTCTCCTGAAGGACTTCGTCCGCGTCAACAACGCACGAGTGATCGTGCGCGGCCTGCGCGCCGTGTCCGATTTCGAATATGAGTTCCAGATGGCAGGGATGAACCGCTATCTGCTGCCCGACGTCGAGACGATGTTCATGACGCCGTCCGATCAGTATCAGTTCATCTCGGGGACGATCGTGCGAGAAATCGCACAGTTGGGTGGCGATGTCAGCAAGTTCGTGTTTCCGTCCGTCGAGAAGTGGCTGACCGGGAAAGTTGCTGCGATGGGAGGCCCGGCCGCGTGACGCGGCGCCGGCCGGTTTCGTTGCGAAGCCGGCCGCCGGCCTGAAGAAGTGAGATCAGTATGTCTTTGATGATTACCGACGAGTGCATCAATTGCGACGTGTGCGAGCCCGAGTGCCCGAACGGCGCGATTTCGATGGGCCCGGATATCTACGTGATCGACCCGAACAAGTGCACCGAGTGCGTCGGCCATTTCGACGAACCGCAGTGCCAGCAGGTGTGTCCGGTCGAGTGCATTCCGCGCGATCCGCAGCACGACGAATCGCACGCGCAATTGATGGAGAAGTACCACGCGTTGATCGCCGCGAAGGGCGACGACGCGCAGTGACCCTGCGGTGACGCGCTTCGGCATTGCCGCGCGCGTCACGGTCATGGCGTCACGATTTCCGGCCGGCGCCTTTCGGCGCCGGTTTCGTTTCAGCCCAGCAGCTCGCGCAATGCCGCGACGAGCGCGTCGCACTCGGCATCGGTGCCGACGGTGATGCGCAGATACTGGTCGATTCGCGGCGCGCGGAAGTGCCGCACGAAAATTTCCCGATCCTTCAGCTTTGCCGTGATCGCGCCCGCATCGTGCGCAGGATGGCGCGCGAACACGAAATTCGCCGCCGACGGGACGACGTCGAAACCGAGCCCTTCGAGCGCGTGCGTGAGCCGCTCACGGCTGTCGGTCACGCGCCGGCAGGTCGTACCGAAATAGTCGGTGTCTTCGTATGCGGCCTGAGCGGCAACCTGCGCGAGCCGGTCGAGCGGATACGAGTTGAAGCTGTCCTTCACGCGATTCAGCGCGTCGATCAACCCTGCATCGCCGAACGCGAAACCGATGCGCATGCCCGCGAGCGAGCGCGCCTTCGACGTCGTGTGCACGACGAGCAGGTTCGGATACCGGTCGATCAGCGTGATGGCCGACTGCGCGCCGAAATCGACGTACGCTTCGTCGATCACCACGACCGACGACGGGTTCGCGGCTGCGATCCGTTCGATGTCCGCGAGCGGCAACGCGCGCCCGGTCGGCGCATTCGGATTCGGAAACAGCACGCCGCCGGCGTCGTCCAGATAGTCTTCGACCCGGATCGAGAAGTCGTCCGCGAGCGGCACGACGGTGGTCTCTATGCCGTACAGGCGTGCATAGGTCGGATAGAAGCTGTAGGAGATGTCCGGGAAACGCAGCGGCCGGTCGTGCTTGAGCAGCGCCTGGAACGCATGCGCGAGCACTTCGTCGGAGCCGTTGCCGACGAAAATCTGCTCGGGCTTGATGCGGTGATGGGCCGCGACCGTCTCGCGCAGCGCGCGCGCGAGCGGATCGGGATAGCGGCGCAGCGTGTCGCCGGTTTCGCCGAGTTCGCGTGCGATCGCCGCGACGACGCGCGGTGAAGGCGGATAGGGATTCTCGTTGGTGTTCAGCTTGACGGGGTGCGCGAGCGCGGGCTGTTCGCCCGGCACGTAAGGCACGAGTTGCTGAACCACGTCGCTCCAGTAACGGCTCACCGCTTGGCTCCTGACGGGCAAAACGACGAGATTACCGCATGTGGGCGTTGCGGTGCGCAATTGCGCGGGAAGCGGCGTGCCGCCCGGCGCAGCCGGACGGCACGATGCACCATGCCGGTGCGATGCGCGTTCAGTTGCGATGCAACTGCATCGTCGCGCGATCGAGTTCGCCCTTGACGACCATCGGCATTACGGCGAGCGCGCGTTCGATCGACGCGTCGATCACGTCCTGTTCCTCGCGGCGTGGGGGCTTCAGCACGAAGTTCGCGACGTCGGGCTTCGCGCCGGCGCGCGCGCCTTCCGGAATCAGGTCGCGCGGATGGCCGATGCCGATCCGCAGTCGCCAGTATTGCTGCGACGACAGGTGCGCGGAAATGTCCTTGAGGCCGTTGTGGCCGCCGCTGCCGCCGCCGAGCTTCAGCTTCACGGTGCCGGGCGGCAGATCGAGCTCGTCGTGGGCGACGAGAATCTGATCGGGCAGGATCTTGAAGAAACTCGCGAGCGCGACGACCGACTGGCCGGAGCGATTCATATAGGTTTGCGGCTCGAGCAGGTGGACTTCCTCGCCGTGCAGGCGCGCTTTCGCGTAGAAGCCGTGGAAGCGGCGCTCGTCGCGCAGCGTCGTACCTGACTCGCGGGCGAGCTGGTCGATCAGCCAGAAGCCGGCGTTGTGGCGCGTCGCGGTGTATTCCGCCCCGGGATTGCCGAGGCCGACGATCAGTTTGATCATGACGTTTCGTGGGCGGCAGGAGCCGCCTGGGCGCAGAAAAAGAAAAACCCGCCGGGCAAGCCGCGGCGGGTTGCGTCGACCGTTTCGTGAAACGGATCGAACGGCGCATAGGCGACCGCTTAAGCAGCCGGCGTTTCGCCTTCTGCTGCGTCCGACACGGCACCAGCCGGGACCGTCGCCGATGCGACAACCGGGTTTTCCGCGTCGACGTGCGCGACCAGCGCGACGCCCTTCGGCAGCGTGATGTCCTTCGCGTGCAGCGACTGACCTGCTTCGATCTTCGACAGATCGACTTCGAGGAATTCCGGCAGAGCCGTCGGCAGGCACTCGACTTCGATTTCCGTCGCGACGTGCGAGACGATTGCGCTCGACAGCTTCACCGCCGGGCTGACTTCAGCGTTCAGGAAGTGCAGCGGCACCTTCGTGTGCAGCTTCTTCTTCGCATCGACGCGCTGGAAGTCAACGTGCAGCACCAGTTGCTTGAACGGGTGGTATTGCACGTCGCGCAGCAGAACCTGTTGCGACTGACCAGCCACTTCGAGGTCGAGGATCGACGAGTGGAAGGCTTCCTTCTTCAGTGCGTGCCACAGCGCGTTGTGATCGAGTTCGATCTTTTGCGGGGCAGCTTCGCCACCGTAGACGATACCCGTGGTCTTACCAGCGTTGCGCAGGCGGCGGCTCGCACCCGTACCTTGCTCTTGGCGCTCGAAAGCGACGACTTTCATGTGATTCTCCAATAGCTGCCCGCGACCAGGCAGTAAAACGGGGCCGGCGAAACGGCGGCCCCCGATGAAGCGGACGGGGTTTCGTCTATCCCGACCGATTGTGCAAAAAGCGAAGCGTTGCCGCTTCGCTTTCTGCGCATTACTTTGTCGTGTCGTGACGCGATCAGGATTCCGCGAACAGCGACATCACCGAATCGCCGCGGCGGATCCGCGAGAACGTTTCGGCCAGCAGGCTTGCGCTCGTCAGCGAGCGGATCTTCGAGCAGGCCAGCGATTCGGCCGACAGCGGGATCGTATCGGTGACGACCAGCTCGTCGAGTGCCGATGCGGCGATACGATCAGCGGCGCCACCCGACAGCACCGGGTGCGTCGCGTATGCAAACACCTGCTTCGCGCCACGATCCTTCAGCACTTGAGCAGCCTTGCAGAGCGTGCCTGCCGTATCGACCATGTCGTCCATGATCACGCAGGTACGGCCTTCGACTTCACCGATGATGTTCATCACTTCGGCGATGTTCGCCTTCGGACGTCGCTTGTCGATGATCGCGAGGTCGCAGTTGAGCTGCTTCGCGAGTGCACGGGCACGCACCACGCCGCCGACGTCCGGGGACACGACGAGCAGATCCGAGTAGTTCTGCTTGCGCAGGTCACCCAGCAGGATCGGCGTTGCGTAGATGTTGTCGACAGGGATGTCGAAGAAGCCTTGAATCTGGTCGGCGTGCAGATCCATCGTGATGATCCGCTCGACGCCGGCGATTTCCAGCATGTTCGCGATGACCTTCGCCGAGATCGCGACGCGCGCCGAGCGCGGGCGACGGTCCTGGCGGGCATAGCCGAAGTAGGGGATGGCAGCAGTGATCCGGCCGGCGGATGCGCGCTTGAGCGCATCGACCATGATCATCAGTTCCATCAGGTTGTCATTCGTCGGCGCGCACGTGGATTGCAGGACAAAAACGTCCTTGCCGCGCACGTTTTCCTGGATCTCGACCTGGATCTCGCCGTCGGAGAAACGGCTGACCATTGCTTTGCCGAGGGGGATTCCAAGGATATTGACGACTTCCTGGGCGAGCGCGGGATTCGCGTTGCCAGTAAAGACCATCAAGCCATCATGGCTGTGGCTGCTCATCGTGCACCTGCTTCAGGCTTAGGCGGGAAATGCGGGAAAATTTTTGGCAGGGGAGGAAGGACTCGAACCCTCGCATGCCGGAATCAAAATCCGGTGCCTTGACCAACTTGGCGACTCCCCTACACTTAACTGATAACTTTACCGGACTTGTAGGCCATCCGATAAAGCAAAACTTCATGACGCGAAAGCGAAGAGCGGATGCTCGTTCAAACTCTCGGCAACTGCACCGTTCCAGCCGGTGGGCAGCTTGGCTTTCGCCGCTTCTGCCTCATGCTTGCTGCGAAACGCCGCAAACACGCTTGCTCCGGAGCCTGTCATCCTCGCGGGGGTCACATTATACAACCATTTGACCACCTGCGCAACTTCCGCGTACTTACTTGCTACAACTTGCTGCATATCGTTCCGGCCGAAACTGTCTGGCCATCCCGCATCGCTGTTTTGCTGTGCAAGAAAGTCAGCAATTGTGACTGGCTTCGTATCTCTTGTCAACAACTCATCTGAAAAAATTTCAGCGGTGGGGACATGAACTCGCGGCGTCACAACCAAGAACCAGCGAGTCGGCAATTCTACCTCAGCTAATTCTTCCCCGATACCCTCTGCGAACGCATTTTTTCCAAAAACAAAAAACGGGACGTCTGCGCCGAGTTTTACCGCGAGCGATTGCAGTTCCGTGCGCGGCAGGTCGAGCTGCCACAGACGGTTCAGCGCGAGCAGCGTCGTCGCCGCGTCGGAGCTGCCGCCGCCGAGGCCTGCACCCATCGGCAGGCGCTTGTCGATTTCGATGTCGACGCCGGCCGCGGCGCCCGTGTGGGCCTTCAGCAGGTTCGCCGCGCGCACGACGAGGTCGCTTTCCTCGGGAACGCCCGGCACGTCCGTGACGCGGGCGACGCGACCGTCGTCGCGCAGCGTGAAGTGCAGCGTATCGCCCCAGTTCAGCAACTGGAACACGCTCTGCAGATCGTGATAACCGTTCGGGCGACGGCCGGTGATGTGCAGGAACAGGTTGAGTTTCGCGGGCGCGAGGCAATTGCGCAGCGAGCGGGTCGAATCGGTCATGCGTATGTCGGGGCTAGGTTCGCGTGCTTACTGGTCGAGCACGAGCTTGATGTCGAGCGGCGGCGTCGCGCGCACGAGGTTGACGCGTTTGACGCCGGTGGCCGGTGCGTCCGCGTAGGCGAGGTAGTCGATCGTCCAGCCGTCCTGGCGAATCTGTTTGACGCGCGTGGCATCGGCCGGGTCGCGCACCGTGTGCGCGGGCGTCGCGGGCGCGGGCGTCGGCAGCAGCCAGTAGCGCAGGCCGGCCAGCGGCAGCGAGAAGCCGAGCGTGTTCTGCATCAGCTCGCCGACGTCCGTCGCGTATTGCGGCTGGCGATTCGGCAGCTCGAGCGACGCGGCCTGCGGCGTCGATTTCACGATCGCGAGCGTCTGGCCGAGCGGGCTGCGCAACTCGAGCGATACGTCGTCGCCGTGCTCCTGCCAGTCGAAGTTGCCGTACACGTTTTGCGGCCTGCCGAGGCTGTCGTTGTACTGCACCGCGAAGCGGCCGTGGTACGCATGCGTTGCGGCCGTCTGCAGTACGGCGCCCGACGGCGCATTCGCCGACGGCGGCGTGCTCGCGCAGCCGGCAAGCGCGAGCGCCGCGCCGGCCGCGGCCAGCGTGCGCAGCGCGCGGGAAGACGGGGAAAGCATCGGGAACATCCGCATCAGAGGCTGTTGATCTGGAAGCGCTTGAGCGTCTGCACGAGCGTGTCGTTGTCGGGCTCGAGCTTCTGCGCGGCACGCCACGCGGCGCGCGCGTCGTCCTGCGCGCCGCTCTTCCACAGCACTTCGCCGAGGTGCGCGCCGATCTCGGCATTCGGCTGCAGGTCGTACGCATGCCGCAGGATCTTCGCCGCGCCGGCCGTGTCGCCCATCCGGTACTTCACCCAGCCGAGGCTGTCCATGATGTACGCATCGTTCGGTGCGAGCGACATTGCCTTGTCGATCAGCTTGCTGGCCTCGGGCAGGCGCTGGTTGCGATCGGCCAGCGAATAGCCGAGCGCGTTGTACGCCTGCGGATTGTCGGGCTGCGTACGGATCAGCTCGCGCAACTGCTTTTCCATCGTCGTGTAGTGGCCGGTCTTTTCGGCCGCCATCGCGTAGTCGTAGCGCAGGTCGGGATCGTCCGGGAAGTCCTGCACCGCCTGCGCGAGCCGCGCCTCGGCTTCCGGATAGCGCTTCGCGGTGAAGAGGATCGACGCGTCGGTGCGTGCGACGACCGCTGCATCGCGCGGATCGCTGATCGGCAGGTCGTCGAGCACCTTGCGCGCTTCGTCGGTCTTGCCCTGTTTCTGCAGCAGCTGCGCGCGCGTGATCTGCGCGGGCAGGTAGTGCTGGCTCGTCTGGTCGACCTTGTCGAGCCATTGCGACGCCTGCGCGTCGTTGCCCTGTTCGATCGCGATCTGCGCGAGATAGATGTAGCCCTGGCCGACGTCGAGGTTCGGCTGCTTGTCGCCGAGCTGCACGTACTGTTTCAGGTACACGCTCGCATCGTCGAGTTTCTTCTGCTGGATCTTGATCAGCGCGAGCGCCATCAGCGGCGTCGGATCCTTCGAGTCGAGCTTGTGCATCGTCTCGAACTGCTTCTGCGCGTCGTCCAGGCGATCGTCGGCGAGATAGAGCTGCGACAGCGCGAGCCGCGCGTCGCGCGACTTCGGATTCTGCTGAACATATTTCTCGAACGACGCGATGCCGGCCGCCCGCTCCGCGGGGCCCATCTGCGACAGCATCAGTGCCGCCGGCAGGTAGTCCGGGCGGATCTGCAGCGCCTGCTTCAGCGACTGCGCGGCGCCGTCCTTGTCGTCGACCGCGAGCTGCTGCCGTGCGATCGCAAGCTGCGCCTCGGGCCGGTTCATGTCGTTCTTCAGCATGTCCTTCAGCACCGCGAGGCCGCCGACGCGGTCGGCGCCGCGCACCAGCAGCGCCTGCAGCGCAAGGATTGCGGGGCCGCGCGTTTCGCCAGTCGCGCGGGCCAGCTCGCGTGCGAGCATCGGTTCTGCGTCGGCCGGCTTGCCGGCGAGCACGAGCAGCGCGGCGTCGACCTGCGATGCGCGGTTCGAATCGGGGGCGTACTGGCGCCACAGGGACGCGGCGGACAGCGCATCGGCCGGGCTCTGCGCGCCGAGCGCGATCTCGGTCGCGCGCTGCGCCATGCGCGGATCGTGCGTGTCGCGGGCGAGCGCGAGATAGGTCTGGTAGGCCGGCGCGGGCTGGTTGCGCTGGAGCGCGACCTCGGCAGCCAGCACCTGGTAGACGATCTGGCTCGTCAGCGGGACGCCGGGGAGATCCTTCTTCTCGTCCGGCATCACGTGCTCGAACGCGCCCTGCGAATCCGCGTCGTCCGATGCCGGATCCTGCGCGTGAGCCGGGAAGGCGGAGAGGGTCCAGGCCGCGAACAGCGCGGCGCCGAGCGCGCGGCGGACCGGGAACGCACGCGCGCCACGCTCGGCGGCGGGGCGCTTCAGAAGCAGCTTCGAGGGCAAGGTCATGGAAATCCGTTCGATGTTTCAACCGATTGTAACGCGCTCGCTACAATACACGCACGATAGTGAATCCAGCCTCAGACCCGCAAAATATGCCAGAGTTGCCAGAAGTCGAAGTCACGCGCCGGGGCATCGAGCCCTTTGTCGCAGGCCGCCGCGTCGAGCGTGTCGACGTCCGTACCGCGATGCTGCGCTGGCCCGTGCCTGCGGGGCTCGCGGAGCAATTGCGCGCGCGCGAGGTGCTCGCGGTCGAGCGTCGCGGCAAGTACCTGCTGTTCGAGGTCGACGCGGGCTGGTTCATCGTCCATCTCGGGATGACGGGCACGTTGCGCGTCCTGCCCGCGGCCGGCGTGCCGGTTGCCGCCAAACACGACCACATCGACTGGATTTTCGACGAATTCGTGCTGCGGTTCCGCGATCCGCGCCGTTTCGGTGCCGTGTTGTGGCACCCCCGCGAAGCGGGCGACGTGCATGCGCATCCGCTGCTCGCGAGCCTCGGCGTCGAGCCGTTCTCGCCCGCGTTCACCGGCGCGCTGCTGCACGCGCGCACGCGCGGCCGCACCGTGTCGGTCAAGCAGGCGCTGCTCGCGGGCGACATGGTCGTCGGCGTCGGCAACATCTATGCGTCCGAGAGCCTGTTTCGCGCCGGTATCCGGCCGACGACGGCCGCCGGCAAGGTATCGTTGCCGCGCTACGAACGGCTGGCCGACGCCGTACGGGCGACGCTCGCCGACGCGATCGAGCGCGGCGGCAGCACGCTGCGCGACTTCGTCGGCAGCAACGGCGAAAGCGGGTATTTCCAGCTCGACTGCTTCGTCTACGATCGCGCAGGCCTGCCTTGCCGCGTATGCGGCACGCCGATCCGGCATATCGTGCAGGGTCAGCGTTCGACCTATTACTGCCCGACCTGCCAGCGCTGAACCTCGCGTTGACCCCTTTTTCACTGATTCGAACACTTGAAGCCGCCTCGCACCGCTCCCGCCCCGTACCCCGTCACGCCGCTGCACAGTACGTTCGCCGCTCGCCTCATCGCATGGCAGCGCGTGCACGGCCGCCACGACCTGCCATGGCAGAACACCCGCGATCCGTACCGGATCTGGTTGTCGGAAATCATGCTGCAGCAGACGCAGGTATCGACCGTCGTTCCGTACTACACGCGTTTTCTCGAACGCTTCCCGACCGTCGTCGCGCTGGCCGACGCGCCGGCCGACGACGTGATGGCGCTGTGGGCCGGCCTCGGCTACTACTCGCGCGCCCGTAACCTGCATCGCTGCGCGCAGGTGGTCGCCGCCGAGCATGGCGGTGTATTCCCGTCGACGCCCGACGCGCTCGCCGAACTGCCCGGCATCGGCCGCTCGACGGCTGCGGCGATCGCGTCATTCGCATACGGCGCGCATGCAACGATTCTCGACGGCAACGTGAAACGCGTGCTCGCGCGGGTGTTCGGCGTCGAAGGCTTTCCGGGCGAGAAGCGCGTCGAGAACGACATGTGGGCGCTTGCCGAATCGTTGTTGCCGGATGCCGCGAATCCGGCCGACGTGAGCGCATACACGCAGGGGCTGATGGATCTCGGCGCGACGCTGTGCATGCGCGGCAAGCCGGATTGCGTGCGTTGTCCGTTCGCGGGCGATTGCGTCGCGCAATCGACGGGGCGGCAGCGCGAACTGCCGGCCGCGCGGCCGAAGAAGGCGGTGCCGACGCGCAAGACCTGGATGCTTGTGCTGCGCGACGGCGATGCCGTGCTGCTCGAGCGGCGTCCGCCGGCCGGCATCTGGGGCGGGCTGTGGTGCCTGCCGCAGGCCGACGGCGACGCCGCGCTCGCGGAACTCGCGCGCGGCTTCGGCGGCGGCGGCCCGGTGCCGCTTGCACCGTTCACGCACACGTTCACGCATTTCCGGCTCGAGATCGAGCCGCGGCTGAGCGACATGGCGGCCGGCGGATTGCCGCTTGCGCAGGATGCCGAGACGGCGTGGGTGCCGCTGAGCAGGCTCGACGCGTACGGCTTGCCGGCACCCGTGCGCAAGCTGCTCGATGCACTGAGCGGGCCGCTGCTGTAACGAAAGGGGCGGTGCGCGGCGGGGGCCGCGTGCTTTCCAAAATGCCGAGTTTTCAACCCGGCCGGTGCACTGCGCGAGATGTCGCCACAAAGCGATGCGCGATGGGCGCGCTTACAGCCACCCGTGCCGGTCGAGCACGTGGTGTACGGCGTCGATGCGTGCGCCGACGTCTGGAAACTCCATCAGCTTCTGCCGCGCGCGCAGGTCGAGCGGCAGCAGTTCGGCGAGGCGGTTCGACACCCAGCTCGGATCGTCGAGGCGGAACGGTTCGCCGAACGGCATCTTGCCCGGTTCCGATTTCTTCAGCGCTTCGATGATACGCTCGAGCACCTCGGCACACGAGCCGAATTGCGCGAGCGCCTGCTCGCCTTCGAGCGGGATGTCGTCGGGCAGCGGCTCAGCGATGCCGACCAGCAGCCCGTTGCCTTCGACGCGATACGACAGCAGCTCGAAGCGCTGCGTGCCGATGGTCTGCAGGAACAGCATCCCGAATTCGCCGGTGTCGCATTCGGTGATGCGTGCCATGCAGCCGATGGTCTCGGGCACCGAGACGGCGCCGTCCTGGGCCACTTCGGGGCCGCTCTTCAGCAGGCACACGCCGAACGGCGCTTCGTCGCGCAGGCACGCGCGGGCCATGTCGAGATAGCGCGCCTCGAACACCTTGAGCGGCAGCCAGCCACCAGGGAACAGCACCGTGTGCAGCGGAAACAGCGGCAGTTCGATCAGGGTGGTCGATAGGGTAGACATGGCGCGCCGGCGAAAGGGCGGAGTCGCTAAGGTCGGTCGACCTCGGTGACAAGCCGCGACGACGCGTCGACATCCACGGGCGCGTCACGATGCCGCACGATCACGTTCGCCTCGGGCGCGAGGCGCGCGGCGAGCGTTTCCGCGATGAACACCGAGCGATGCTGCCCGCCCGTGCAGCCGATGGCGACGGTCAGGTAGCTGCGGTTGTCTTCGCGAAAGTGCGGCAGCCATTTCATCAGGAACGCATGGATGTCGTCGATCATCTGATGGACGATCGGCAGTGCGTCGAGAAAGGCGATGACCGGCTGGTCGAGCCCGGTGAGCGGGCGCAGCTCATGGTCGTAGTACGGATTCGGCAGCGCGCGCACGTCGAACATCAGGTCGGCGTCGAGCGGCACGCCGCGCTTGAAGCCGAACGACTCGAACATCACCATCAGGTCGTTGTTCTTCTGCTCGATGAAGCGCTTGACCCACGTGCGCAGCACGTTCGCACGCAGCGTACTGGTATCGATCTGGTGACCGAATTCGGCGAGCGGTGCGACGAGATCGCGTTCGCGCTCGATCGCCTCCTCGAGCGACGACAGCAGCCCGACGTTCGCATCGTGCGACGGCGAGCCGGACAGCGGGTGGCGCCGGCGCGTTTCGGAGAAGCGCTGAATCAGTGCCTGCGTGCTCGCGTTCAGGAACAGCACGCGAACATCGTGCTTGAGCGACAGCGCACGGATCAGGCCGGGCATTTCGTCGAGCGACGCGCTCGAGCGTGCATCGATTGCAACCGCGAGCCGGTGCTGGCCTGCCTCGGCGAGGTAGCGGGCGAGTTCTGGGAGCACGTGCGGCGGCAGGTTGTCGACGCAGTAATAGCCTGCGTCTTCAAGCGCGTTCAGCGCGACGGATTTGCCTGAGCCGGAGATGCCGGTGATGAGGACGATGCGCATGGGAAGCAGAGAATCCTGACGTTTCATCATAGCACCGGCTCGACGCGTCGGCGCTGCGTGGCCGGCGCGGGAGAATTACACGAGCTTGCCGGGGAACTGACTGTCGGGATCTTGCATCGCGAGTCGTTGCCGATCCATGAAATCGCGCAACGTGTCGATTCCGCGCAACTGCAGGATCGTGTTCCGCACGGCTGCCTCGACGAGCACTGCGAGGTTGCGGCCGGCCGCCACCTGGATCGTCACCTTGCTGATCGGCAGGCCGAGCACGTCGACGGTCTGGCTTTCCAGCGGCAGGCGCTGGAATTCGCCGTCCGGGCGGCGTACGAGCTGAACGATCAGCTTCAGCTTCATTTTCCGCCGTACGGCGGTTTCGCCGAAGATCGTCTTGATGTCGAGCAGGCCGAGGCCGCGAACTTCGAGCAGGTTCTGCAGCAGCGGCGGGCAGCGGCCTTCGACGAAATCGGGGCCAAGTCGGACGAAGTCGACCGCGTCGTCGGCGACGAGGCCGTGACCGCGGCTGATGAGTTCGAGGCCGAGTTCGCTCTTGCCGAGACCGGAGTCGCCGGTGAGCAGAACGCCCATCCCGAGGATGTCGAGGAACACGCCATGCAGCGTCGCGCGCGGCGCGAGGATGCGCGACATGTAGAGCCGCAGGCTATCGATCACCGCGGCGGCCGACATCGGCGTCGTGAACAGCGGGGTGGACGAGCGCGTGCAACGCAGCACGAGTTCGGGCGGCGCCGCCGCGCCGCCGGCGACGACGAGGAACGGCGGCTCGAGTGCGATCAGCTCGGCCATGTGGCGCGAACGGTCTTCGTCGGTCTGCCGCTGGTAGTAGTCGATTTCGGCTTCGCCGAGCACCTGGATCCGGTTCGGGTGGATCAGGTTCAGGTGGCCGACGAGGTCGGCGCTCGACGTCGCGTTGCCGACGGTGTCGGCCGAAAAACCGCGCTCCCAGCCTTCATGCCCCGTCAGCCAGCTCAGCTTCAGCGTGGCTGCGTTGTCGTCGAAGATGCTCTGGGCGTTGATGCTGGACGTATCCATGACTCTCGTCACTCCAATGAGTCGGTGCACGCGCGCGGCGACGGGCGTCGCCATGCGGGACCGGCGCCGGGCAGCCGTGGACGGCGGCGCATGCCGCCTCGCTCGGGAAAATATTCCGCCCGGATCAACTCAAGGTTGCCACTGAGTGAGCAGGCGATGCAACTCGGCGATATCCGTTTCGTTGTGCAGACGCTCGCGCGCGTCGCGATCGGACAGCAGTTGCGCGATTTCCGACAGGATCTCGAGGTGTTGCTGGGTGGCTTGCTCGGGGACGAGCAGGAAAATCAGGAGACCGACCGGCTGGCCGTCGGGCGCTTCGAACGGGATCGCATCGGCGAGCCGAACGAACGCGGCGAGCGGGTGCTTGAGCCCCTTGATACGCCCGTGCGGAATCGCGACGCCTTCGCCGAGCCCGGTCGAGCCGAGGCGCTCGCGCGCGAACAGGTTGTCCGTGACGGTGCTGCGGGCGATGCCGTTCTGATTTTCGAAGATCAGCCCGGCTTGTTCGAAGACGCGTTTCTTGCTGGTGACGGAGAGGTCGATGACGACGTTCTCTATGGGCAGGATTTTGGCTAGGCGATTCATGTTGGCAGGCGATTGGGCGGCCTGGGGTCTCCTTGCTGCGGCAGACTGATTTTCCATGTTCGGCGATATCAAGGCGTTCGGTATCGGCAACCTGCAAGGCAGCTACCGCATCAACGCCCCCCGGCGATAACCGGAACATTATAGAGCACAGCCGCGCGCGTGGCGCAGCATGGACGGACCGGTCGCACCACTGCGTCGAAGCCACAAAAAAAACGCCCGGCGAACCGGGCGGCATGTGTGCTGCAATGACCGTTATTGCGGCGGCAGTTCGATCTGGTCGATCGACGGCTGCAGCTTGATGGGGTCGTGCGCGTGCGTTTGCAGACGCTCCATGTGCTTGACGACCTGGCGATCCAGCTTGTCGATCAGCAGATCGATCGCAGCGTACAGGTTACCGTTCGCGCTTTCGACGAAGATGTCCTTGCCCTTCAGGTGCAGGTTGATTTCCGCGCGCTGCTGCTTGTCCTTTTCCTTGTGGTTGTCGACCGAGAGGATCACAGTGCCATCTATCACCTGATCGCTATGGCGTAGCACCCGGTCCAGCTTGGTGATCACGTATTCGCGAATTGCAGGCGTGACTTCGAGATGATGTCCACTGATCTTCAGGTTCATAGTGCTTCTCCAAGCGAGAGACCACCCGGCCGCATCGAGGCGGCGCTCCGGTCGACTTGCCCCTGCCGCACGCGGCGGCAAATTCGCGGACAGGTCGCCCGGCCTGTTCCCCGTGTGCGCGGTGGCCGGAACACGCCTGCCGCCGGGCAGGCAGCAGGCTTAAAGAGACTTGCGCAGATTCACTGCCGGGATTTTGAGGGCTTCGCGATACTTGGCGACCGTGCGGCGCGCAACCACGAAACCCTGTTCTGCCAGCAGCTCGGCAATGCGGCTGTCCGAAAGTGGCGATTTTGGGTCTTCAGCTCCTATCAGTTGCTTGATCAGGGCTCGGATGGCGGTCGACGAAGCGGCGCCTCCGGTGTCGGTCGAAACGTGTGATCCGAAGAAGTACTTAAATTCAAGCGTCCCGAACGGGGTCAGCATGTACTTGCCTGTTGTCACACGGCTGACAGTCGACTCGTGTAGGCCCAGCGTATCAGCTATTTCCCGCAAAACCAAGGGGCGCATGGCAATTTCACCGTGCGCAAAGAAATTCTTCTGACGCTCGACAATAGCCTGCGCGACGCGCAGGATCGTGTCGAAGCGCTGCTGGATGTTCTTGATCAGCCAGCGTGCTTCCTGGAGCTGCTGTTTCAACGATCCGGCCGACGGATCGCCGCGGCTGTTGCGCAGGATGTTCGCGTACAGGTTGTTGATCCGCAGGCGCGGCATCACTTCCGGATTGAGTTCCGCGAGCCAGTTCTGGCCGGACTTCTTCACGATGATGTCGGGTACGACGTAGTCCGCTTCGGCCTTGCCGTATGCGGCGCCCGGGAACGGCTCCAGCGAACGGATCAGCGCGTGCGCGTCGCGCAGCGCGTCGTCGCTCGCCTTCAGGTGCTTGCGCAGCCGCGTGAAATCGCGCGCGGCGAGCAGCTCGAGATGCTGCGACACGATTTCGAGCGCGAGCGTGCGGGTGGGGGACGGATCGAGGCGCAGCAACTGCAGCTTCAGGCATTCGGATGCCGAGCGCGCACCGACCCCGGCGGGGTCGAAGCTGTGCAGCAGCGCGAGCGCCGCGTTCAGTTCGTCGCAGTCGATTTCAAGTTCGGCCGGCAGATCGGCGAGCACTTCGTCGAGCGACGCGGTCAGGTAGCCGTCGTCGTCGAGCGATTCGATCAGGAACATCACGAGCGCGCGATCGCGCGGGCCGGCCTGCGTGACGCGCAGTTGCGCGGAGAGATGGTCGCGCAGCGACGTCGCGGCTTCCTGCACCTGCAGCGGCGGCAGGTCGTCGTCGTCCGATGCGCCGCTCGAGCGGCCGAACTCGTCGAGATTCCACTGCGGGCCGTCGTTGCCGTCGCCGGATGCGTAGCCGTCGTATTCGTCGGCGCCGGCCGGTTCGTCGCGCTCGGCGCGCTCGCCCGACTGGCCGCTGCCGTTCGCGGCGGCCGGTTCGGCGCTCTGCGCGGGCGGCGTCTGCGCGATCAGCGATCCATCCGCCGCGACACGCAGCGGACTCGCGATCCATTCATCGTCATTTTCGAGCAGCGGATTCTGCGCGACGGCCATCGCGACTTCCTGCTGCAGTTCGAGCGTCGACAACTGCAGAAGCCGGATCGACTGCTGTAGCTGCGGCGTCAGCGCCAAATGTTGCGACAGGCGGAGTTGAAGGCTGGCTTTCATGGCAGAGAGGGAGTCATACCGGCAGTGTGCCACGACCCAGGCGCCTTGAGCCATCCGCGATTACGCGCGGCGCGCCGCCCGGCCGCGGGTAGGGCTGCAACATGGCTGGAAAGCCGCGCGCGGCCCCGCACGGCGGTGCCGGGCGGGGTGCAGCCGGCCACGAGGGGAAGTTACATGCGGAAGTGTTCGCCGAGGTACACGCGGCGCACGCTTTCGTTCTCGATGATGTCGCTCGGCGCGCCGGCGGCGAGCACTGAACCGTCGCTGATGATGTATGCGTGGTCGCAAATGCCGAGCGTTTCGCGGACGTTGTGATCGGTAATCAACACGCCGATATTGCGCTGCTTCAGGAACTTGACGATCTTCTGGATCTCGAGTACTGCGATCGGATCGACGCCGGCGAACGGTTCGTCGAGCAGGATGAAGTTCGGGTTGGTCGCGAGCGCACGCGCGATTTCGACGCGACGGCGTTCGCCGCCCGACAGCGACAGCGCAGGATTGTCGCGCAGGTGGGCGATCTGCAGCTCGTCGAGCAGTGCCTCGGTGCGCGACGCGATCGCATCCTTCGAGAGCCGCTTGCCATCGTCGCCGTACTGCAGCTCGAGCACTGCGCGGATGTTCTCCTCGACGGTCAGCTTGCGGAACACGGATGCTTCCTGCGGCAGGTACGACAGGCCGAGCGATGCGCGCTTGTGGATCGGCAGCAGGCTGATCGAGCTGCCGTTCAGCGAGATCTCGCCCGCATCGAGCGGCACGAGGCCCACGATCATGTAGAACGACGTGGTCTTGCCGGCGCCGTTCGGGCCGAGCAGGCCGACGACCTCGCCGCTCTTCACGTCGAGCGACACGTCCTTGACGACGGTGCGCGAGCCGTAGCGCTTCTTCAGGTTGCGGACGACGAGCGAGCTCGTCGTGCCGGCCGGCTGGCGATTCGGTAGCGCGTTCATTGGCCCGGCGCTCCCTGGATCGTGGTCGACGGCGACAGCTTCGCCGGCGCACCGTTCAGCGGCCCTGCGCCGCCGTTCTTCGGCGACAGCATCGCGCGCACGCGGCCGGTCGGGTTGCCAGGCGCCGCGACGTCCTTGCCGCCCTTCGCGGTGTAGAAGTCGTGCTGGCCGTCGTACGTGATCACGCTGCCGTGCACGGTGTCGGCGATGGTCGACGTGCCCTGCAGGCGGCGCACGGTGGCCGCGGTCGTCAGCGTCGTGAGATCCTGCTTGCCGTCGTAGTCGATGCGCTCGGCATCGCCGTCGATGTACTCGTCGAGGCCTTCGCGCTTCTGGCGGAACGTTGCGTGCTTCTTGCTGCTGCCGAACGACGTCGCGTACTGATAGCCTTCCGGATCCTGGCGCACTTCGACGCGATCGCCCTTGATGATGATCGTGCCCTTCGTGATCACGACGTTGCCGGTCGCGACCGTGACCTGCTTCAGGTCGTCATAGGTCAGGTTGTCCGCCTCGACGTTGATCGGCTTGTTCTGGTCGGCCTTCTCGGCATGGGCGAGCGGCGCCAGCCCGACGAGCGGGAGCGCCACGAGCGTCGCGGCGAGCGCGGCGCGGACGGCGCGCGCAGCGCCGCCGGAATTCTGTCGAGGGAACGGTTCGTTCATGCAGTCACGTGAGGGATGCGTCACCTGGATTGAGCTTTCGAGCCGCCCGACGCGTCGGACGCGGCAATCGTGCCGCGCACGTTGCCGTAAAGCTCGATGACCCGGGTGACGTTGTTGTACTTCATGCCGTCGGTCGCGTTGACGAGCGACAGGCCGCGCTGAAGTTTAACCGGCTTTTCGGTCTGGATCACATCGTCATTGACGAAGATCCGGAAATGCTGGGAATCGGCCTGCATCTGCGGATCGCCGCCGCCGGCCACGCGCAGGATGCGCGCGTCGTCGTACAAATCGACGATCGACACGTCGCCGTTGACGGTGCCGCGCTTCGCGGTGGTCGTCACGACCGGCTTGCCGGGCTGGAACGCGCGCATGGCCGGATCGGTCAGGTCGCTGTTTTCGGTGTCTTCGTAGTGGATCAGCTTCGCGGCCGTCAGCCGGTACTGGGTCGTGCCGGACTGGTCGAGCTCGGTGACCGAGAAGTTGTCCGCGAAATAGTCGGGCGTATGGCGCTTCGGCTGCACGGCGCCCTCGCCGGGCGGCGGCAGCGTTGCCTGCAACAGCCACCACGTGATGCCCGCGAGCGCGGCGACCGCGACGAGCGGCAGCAACTGGGTCCAGCGGAAATGCGTGTTCATTCGTCAGGCTCCGCAGGCGGCCGCGAGCATGGCGTCGTAGCGGCGTTGCGCGCGCAGGATCGCGTCGCACACTTCGCGCACGGCGCCGTGGCCGCCACGGGCCTCGGCCACCCAGTGCGCGCGGGCGATCACCTCGGGGTGCGCATTGGCCGGCGCGGTCGCGAAGCCGCAGCGCAGCATCACCGGCAGGTCGGGCCAGTCGTCGCCCATGTAGCCGCATGCGTCGGCGGCGATGCCGAGCGACGCGATCAGGTCGGCGAACACGGCGAGCTTGTTCTCGACGCCCTGGAACAGGTGCGCGATCTTCATTTCCTTCGCGCGCGCCGCAACGATTTCCGAGCGGCGGCCGGTGATGATCGCGGTCGCGATGCCGGCCTCGCCGAGCAGCTTCACGCCGTGGCCGTCGAGCGAATTGAACGACTTCATCGCGTCGCCGGCCACGGTAAACAGCAGGCCGCCGTCGGTCAGCACGCCGTCGACGTCGAAAATCATCAGCTTCACGCGGCTCGCGCGTTCGGCCGCAGTCAGCGCTGCGCTCATCAGATCACCTTCTTCGAAAACAGGTCGTGCATGTTCAGCGCGCCGATCAGCACGCCGTCGGCATCGACCACCAGCATCTGGTTGATCCGGTGGCGCTCCATCAGTTCCACGGCTTCGACCGCGAGATGTTCAGGGCCGATCGTGCGCGGCTTGCGGGTCATCACGTCGACGATCGGCAGCGTGCGGAAATCGCCGTCGCGGGCAAGCACGCGGCGCAGGTCGCCGTCGGTGAAGATGCCGGCGACGCGGCCGTCGGCATTGACCACGGCCGTCATGCCCATCCGCTTCGCGGTAATCTGGAACAGCGCGTCCGACAGCGTCGCGTCGGCGCCGACCAGCGGCACGTCGTCGCCCGAGCGCATCACGTCGCGCACATGGGTGAGCAGGCGGCGGCCGAGCGCACCGCCCGGATGCGAGCGCGCGAAATCCTCGGAGCCGAAGCCGCGCGCGTCGAGCACCGCGACGGCGAGCGCATCGCCGAGCGCGAGCGCGGCGGTCGTGCTCGCGGTGGGCGCGAGGTTCAGCGGGCACGCTTCCTTCGAGACCGCGGCGTTCAGGTTCACGTCGGCAAGCGTGCCGAGGCTCGATTCCGCACGACCCGTGATCGCGATCAGCTTCGCGCCGATCCGCTTGACGAGCGGCAGGATCGCGACGAGCTCTTCCGACTCGCCCGAATACGAGATACCGATGAAGACGTCGTCCGACGTGACCATGCCGAGGTCGCCGTGGCTGGCTTCGGCCGGATGGACGAAGAAGGCAGGCGTGCCGGTGCTGGCCAGCGTGGCCGCGATCTTGCGGGCAATATGCCCCGATTTGCCGATGCCGGACACCACCACGCGGCCGCGGCAGCCGAGCAGCAGCGCGACGGCCTGGACGAAGTCGCCGTCGAGCTGGTCGCGCAGCGCGCGTACGGCGTCCGCCTCGATGTCGAGCACGTCGCGGGCGAGCGCGAGCGCCCGATCATCATTGATTTTCGCTATCATGCGCGGAGTATAGCAAAGGCGTTTGTTCGCCGCGCCGGGCCTTCGGACTCGTCCGAGGTCGCCTGACCACCGCCACCACCCGCGCCCGCATTGCCGTGGCCCCGACGAACGAGGACGCTTCGCCTGTGATTTCCCCGCTCGAAATGACCCTGCTGCTGCTGCTGGCCTCGGTGGTGGGTGTCGTCGTATTCCGCTCGCTGAACCTGCCGCCGATGCTTGGTTACCTGACCGTCGGCATCCTGGTCGGCCCGCACGCGTTCGGCATTGCCGCGGACCTCGAACGGGCCGAACACCTCGCGGAATTCGGCGTGGTGTTCCTGATGTTCTCGATCGGCCTCGAATTCTCGCTCGCGAAGCTCAGGGCGATGCAGCGGCTCGTGTTCGGGCTAGGACTGCTGCAGGTCGTCGCAACCCTCGTGCTCGCGGTCGTGCTCGGCGCGCTGTTCGAGCGCTGGGTGCACATCACGTGGCAGGGCAGTGTCGCGCTCGGCGGCGCGCTCGCGATGTCGTCGACGGCGATCGTGTCGAAGATGCTCGCCGAGCGGCTCGAGATCGAGACCGCCCACGGCCGCAACATCTTCGGCGTGCTGCTGTTCCAGGATCTCGCGGTGGTGCCGCTGCTGATCGTGATCGCCGCGTTCGGCGCGGAATCGTCGAAGGATCTCGCGATCACGCTCGGCTTCGCGGCGGTCAAGATCGTGATCGCGCTCGCGCTGCTGCTGATCGTCGGCCAGCGTTTCATGACGCGCTGGCTCAACGTCGTTGCGCGGCGCCGCTCGCAGGAGCTGTTCGTGCTGAACCTGCTGCTCGTCACGCTCGGCGCCGCCTTCATCACCGACCGCTTCGGCCTGTCGCTCGCGCTCGGTGCGTTCATCGCCGGGATGCTGATCTCCGAGACGCCGTTTCGCCATCAGGTCGAGGAGGACATCAAGCCGTTTCGCGACGTGCTGCTCGGCCTGTTCTTCGTGACCACCGGGATGCTGCTCGATCCGCGCGTGATCTGGGAGCATCCGCTCCTCGTGTTCGGCTTCTTCGTCGGTCAGATCCTGTTCAAGGGGACGATGATCGCGGGGCTCGCGCGGCTGTTCGGCGCGACGCCGGGCGTCGCGATGCGTACCGGCATCGGGCTCGCGCAGGCCGGCGAATTCGGCTTCGTGCTGCTGAACCTGATCCTCGACCGGCATCTGGTCGATTCGACGCTGCTCCAGGCGATCCTCGCGTCGATGCTGCTGTCGATGCTCGCCGCGCCGTTCCTGATCCAGAACGCCGACCGCATCGTGATGCGGCTGTCGTCGACGGAATGGATGCAGCAGTCGCTGCAGATGACGCGGATCGCGACGCAAAGCCTGAAGCAGCGCGGTCACGTGATCATCTGCGGCTACGGCCGCGCGGGCCAGAACCTGGCGCGCATGCTCGAGCAGGAAGGCATTTCGTACGTCGCGCTCGACCTCGATCCCGATCGCGTGAGCGCGGCCGCGACCGCCGGCGAATCCGTCGTGTTCGGCGATGCGGCGCGCCGCGAATCGCTGCTCGCGGCCGGTATCCACCGCGCGGCGGCCGTCGCGATCACCTATGCGAACACGCCGTCCGCGCTGCGCGTGCTGCATCACGTGCACGAGCTGGAGCCGACGCTGCCGGCGATCGTACGCACCGTCGACGATGCCGATCTCGAGAAGCTGCTCGCGGCCGGCGCGACCGAGGTGATTCCGGAGATCGTCGAGGGCAGCCTGATGCTCGCGTCGCATACGCTCGTGCTGGTCGGCGTGCCGATGCGCAAGGTCGTGCGGCGCGTCGAGGAGATGCGCGACGAGCGCTACAGCCTGCTGCGCGGCTATTTCCGAGGCGCGGACGACGCGGACGACGACGATCACGAGCAGGTGCGGCTACAATCAGTGCCGGTCGACACGCGCGCGGACGCGGTCGGGCGCTCGCTGGAGGAGCTGGGGCTGTATGCGCTCGGGCTGGAAGTCACGGCGATCCGCCGGCACGGCATTCGCGGCGTCGAACCCGATCCGCAGACCAAGCTGCGCGCGAGCGATATCGTGGTGCTGCGCGGGCTGCCAGAGGCGCTCGCGCTCGCGGAGGAACGGTTGTCGCGCCATCGGCGCGAGCCGCCGGCCGCTGTCGCCTGAGTCGCCGGAGTCGCGATTCGATAACCTGACCCGTATTTATTCGAAACGGTGCCCGATCCTCGCGCACCGTTTTTTTCGGAGAGTTTCATGCCGCATTCGTCGTCGGCCGCACCGCTCGATCCGGTCGCCTTCATTCACAGCCAGATCCGCACGGTGCCCGACTGGCCGCAGCCAGGCGTGATGTTCCGCGACATTACGACGCTGCTGCAGAGCCCGAAGGCGCTGCGCATCCTCGTCGACCTGTTCGTCGAACGCTATGTCGATGCGAAGCTCGACTACGTCGCGGGGCTCGATGCGCGCGGCTTCATCATTGCGCCGATCGTCGCGTACGAGCTGAGCGTCGGCTTCGTGCCGATCCGCAAGGTCGGCAAGCTGCCGTACAAGACGCGTTCGGAATCGTACGACCTTGAATACGGCAGTGCGACGGTCGAGATCCACGAAGACGCGTGCCGCCCCGGCGACCGGGTGATCATCATGGACGACCTGATCGCGACCGGCGGCACGATGATGGCGGGGCGCAACCTGCTGCAGCGGCTCGGCGCGGTCGTCGTCGAGGGCGCGGCGATCATCGACCTGCCGGATCTCGGCGGCTCGACGCTGTTGCGCAACGCGGGGCTGCCCGTCTACACCGTCACCGAATTCGCCGGCCACTGAACCACCGGACGCCGGCCCACGCCGCGAGGTCACGATGCCCAACTTCATGCTGTTTCTCGCGACGTCGATCGCGATCACGTTCGCGCCGGGTCCCGACAACCTGCAGGTGCTCGCGCGCGGCATCTCGCAGGGGCGCGCCGCCGGCTTCGTCGCGGCGCTCGGCTTCACGGCCGGGATCCTGTTCCACACGACGCTGGCCGCGCTCGGCGTCGCGGCCGTGCTGCGTTCGTCGCCGGTCGCGTTCCAGACGCTGAAGCTCGCGGGCGCCGCGTACCTCGTGTGGATCGGCATCAAGGCGCTGCGCAGTCAGGGCCTCGCGAATGCGCACGAACGTCCGCCGCAGCCGCTCGCTGCGATCTTCCGCCAGAGCGTGATCGGCAACCTGATGAACCCGAAGGTCACGCTGTTCTTCGTCGTGTTCCTGCCGCAGTTCGTCGATCCGCACGGCGTGCAGAGCGTGACGCTGCAGATGTTCGAGCTGGGTGCGCTGTTCATGCTGCAGACGGCCGCGATCTTCACGCTGTTCGGTGTCGGCGCGGGCGCGATCGGCGCGTGGCTGAAGCGCCGCCCGAAGGCCGGCGTGTGGCTCGACCGGATCGCCGGCGCGACGTTCATCGCGATCGGCATTCGCGTCGCGCTGAAGGACTGAGCCCGATGACGTTTCCGTGCATTGCGGCCGCGCGCCGTTTCGATCAGGCCGCGCACCTGCGTTTCGAGATCGCCGGCGAGCAGGTCGGCTGGGTGCATCGCCAGGACGTCGCCAAGCTCGCCCGCTGGCCCGACGTGTTCGAGCTGACCGACACGCGCGTGGTGCTGTCGGCGCGTTATGACACCGTGGACGCGCGCAGCATGGCGCTCGCGAGCGCGATCGGCGCGCTGGCGGCCGAGGGGGCGATCCCGGGCTGGCGCGACGAGATCTATGCGATCCGCAACCGCTTCGACGATCCGCCGCTCGCGTACATCGAGCGCGCCGCGTCGCGCTTTTTCGGCACGCAGACCTATGCGGTCCACCTGAACGGCATCGTAGAATATGCGGCTGCGCCCGGTTCGCCCGCGGTGCCGCAGATGTGGCTCGGCCGCCGCAGCGCGACCAAGGCCACCGACCCCGGCATGCTCGACAACGTCGTGGCGGGCGGCATCGGCTGGGGCCTGGGCGTTCACGAGACGCTCACGAAGGAATGCTGGGAAGAGGCCGGCATGCCGGCCGAACTGGCGGCGCGCGCGATCGCGGGCCGCGCGGTGCAGGTACTGTGCTCGCTGCCGGAAGGCACGCAGTCCGAACTGATCTTCGTGTACGACCTGCCGCTGCCGCGCGACTTCGCGCCGCACAACCAGGACGGCGAAGTGGCCGAGCACCTGCTGGCCGGCGTGCCCGAGGTGATCGGCTGGTTGCGCGAAGGCCGCGCGACGATGGATGCGAGCCTCGCGATGCTCGACACGTTGCTGCGCCATCGCTGGCTCGCGGCGGCGGATGCCGCGGGCATCGACGCGCTGTTCGTGCCGCCCGCGTGACGCGCCCTCGGGCCGGGGCGCGGCCGCACGAACGGGCTATTTGACGAATACCGAAACGAAGGGAGTAGCGGTCATGCCGACCGATCACAGCTTTATCCTGAAACTGTCGTGCCCCGACCGGCACGGCATCGTCCACGCGGTCTCGGGCTTCCTGTTCGAGCGCAGCAACAACATCCTCGATTCGGCGCAGTTCGGCGACAGCCGCACCGGCGAGTTCTTCATGCGCGTGCACTTCGAGCAGGATGCCGACGGCACGGACGCCGCGTCGGCGCTCGACACGCTCCGCCAGGAATTCGCGCCGCTCGCCGAGCAGTTCGGGATGCGCTGGGAACTGCACGACGCGGCCGTGAAGCCGCGCGTCGTGATCATGGTGTCGAAGATCGGCCATTGCCTGAACGACCTGCTGTTCCGCTATCGCACCGGCCAGCTGCCGATCGAGATTCCGGCGATCGTGTCGAACCACAAGGAGTTCTACCAGCTCGCCGCGAGCTACAACATTCCGTTCCATCACTTCCCGCTCGTCGGCGGTTCGTCCGATGCGGCGAAGGCCGCGCAGGAAGCGCGCGTTCTGGAAGTGATCGACGAACACCGGGCCGATCTCGTCGTGCTCGCGCGCTACATGCAGATCCTGTCGCCGAACATGTGCCAGCAGCTCGCCGGCCGTGCGATCAACATCCACCATTCGTTCCTGCCGAGCTTCAAGGGCGCGAAGCCGTACTACCAGGCGTTCGACCGCGGCGTGAAGCTGATCGGCGCGACCGCGCACTACGTGACGACCGATCTCGACGAAGGCCCGATCATCGAGCAGGAAGTCGAGCGCGTGGACCACAGCATGACACCCGACCAGTTGACCGCGATCGGTCGCGACGTCGAGTGCGTGACGCTTGCGCGCGCGGTGAAGTGGCATGTCGAGCACCGGATCGTGCTGAACGGGACCAAGACGGTCGTGTTCCGCTGATCGGCTGCCGGCCGGATGGCCGGATGGCCGTCCCCGGATGGCGGTCCCCACACACAAAAACGCCGCGCCCTTTTTGGGGCGCGGCGTTTTTTGTTGTGCGACGTGCGTGGCGTCAGATCAGCCGCAACATGTACAGCTCGCGCTTCAGGTACGCATAGAAGATCGGCGCGGCGATCACGCCGGGGAGCCCGAACGCGGCTTCCATGATCAGCATCGCGAGCAGCAGTTCCCACGCGCGCGACTCGATCTGGCCGCCGATGATCTTCGCGTTCAGGAAGTATTCGAACTTGTGGATGACCACGAGGAACGCGAGCGACGCGATCGCGGTGCCCATGCTGACCGACAGCGACACCGCGACGATCAGTGTGTTCGAGATCAGGTTGCCGATCACCGGCAGCAGGCCGACGATGAAGGTCACGAGCACCAGCGTTTTCGACAGCGGCAGCTGCTGGTGGAAAATCGGCAGTGCGACGAGCAGATAGATGGCCGTGAAGGCAGCGTTGATCGCCGAGATCTTGATCTGCGCGAACACGATCCGGCGGAACGATTCGGCAAAGCGCGACACGCGCGTGACGAGGGCGGTCGACAGCGGCCGCCGCACCTTGCCGTGCTCGACGCCGATCGCGATCATCGCGCCGATGATCATCCCGAACACCACGTGGCCGAAGCCGCGCGCGACGCTCTTGCCGCCTTGCTGGAGCTGATCCATGTGGGAGTGCATCAGCACCGCCGCCTTGGTCTTCATCTGTTCGACGTCGACGGGCAGCAGGTTCGCGATCCACGCCGGCGTGCGCGCGCGCGTTTGCTCGACGATCTGCATCAGCTGGCCGAGCAGGGTCTGCAGGTTCGGCACCGTGTGCTCGAAGTGTTCGATGATGCCGATCGTCAGGCCGGTGAGCCCGCCGACGATCGCGATCGACAGCAGCACGACGGCGACCCAGCGCGCCCGCATGCTGGTGGTGTGGCGTTCGATCACCGGCGCGATCGTGTGGATGAGCTGGTAGACCAGCATGCCGGCCAGCAGCCCGCCGAGGAGCCGCAGTTCGATGACGAGCACCATCGAGACGAGGGCGAACAGGTAGCTGCCGATCTCGATCGCCGACAACTTCGGCAGGCTGAAGTCGCTCGTCAGCCGCACGCTGCGCAGGTGCGGCTCGCGGTTCTGCGCGTCGCGCGACTCTTGTTGCTTCTCCATCGTGGATTCCTGTCGTTCGTGTGTCATGCCGCGCGATGGGCGGCAGAGCGGCGTTCGCCGGGCATCGCACCGGTTTGGTGCGGACGGCGAATCTTACGACCGTAAAGTATAGCTGCCATTATGGCCCGCCATGAGGCAGTTTGGCTCATGGTGTAAACGCAGAAGGGAAAACCACTGAAGGGAAACCGCGGGGGCGGGCGCCGTCGCGGGCCCGAACCGTGCGCGGGCCGGGCGGCCGCGCACGGTAGAAGGGGGCGCCGTCAGCCGGCCGCCGCCTTGCGGGTCGCGCGTTTGAGCAGCGGAGCGAGGTACTTGCCGGTGAAGCTGGCCTTGGTCTTCGCGACTTGCTCGGGCGTACCCTGCGCGATGATCTGGCCGCCGCCGGCGCCGCCCTCGGGGCCGAGGTCGATCACCCAGTCGGCCGTCTTGATCACGTCGAGGTTGTGCTCGATGATCACGACCGTGTTGCCCTGGTCGCGCAGCCGGTGGATCACCTCGAGCAGCAGCGCGATGTCGTGGAAGTGCAGGCCGGTGGTCGGCTCGTCGAGGATGTACAGTGTGCGGCCGGTGTCGCGCTTGGACAGCTCCAGCGACAGCTTCACGCGCTGCGCCTCGCCGCCCGACAGCGTCGTGGCCGACTGGCCGAGGCGGATGTAGCCGAGACCCACGTCGAGCAGCGTCTTCAGCTTGCGCGCGATGACCGGCACCGCGCTGAAGAATTCATACGCGTGTTCGACCGTCATGTCGAGCACTTCGCTGATGTTCTTGCCCTTGTACTGGACCTCGAGCGTTTCGCGGTTGTAGCGCTTGCCGTGGCATACGTCGCACGGCACGTAGACGTCCGGCAGGAAGTGCATCTCGACCTTCAGCACGCCGTCGCCCTGGCACGACTCGCAGCGGCCGCCCTTCACGTTGAACGAGAAGCGGCCCGGGTCGTAGCCGCGCTCCTTCGCGGTCGGCACGCCCGAGAACAGCTCGCGGATCGGCGTGAACAGGCCCGTGTAGGTGGCCGGGTTCGAACGTGGCGTGCGGCCGATCGGCGACTGGTCGACGTTGATCACCTTGTCAAAGTGCTCGAGCCCCTCGATCGCCTCGTGCGCTGCCGGCTCGGCCGACGAGCCGTACAGGTGGCGCGCGACCGCGTGATACAGCGTGTCGTTGATCAGCGTCGACTTGCCGGAGCCCGACACGCCGGTGATGCAGGTCAGCAGGCCGACCGGCAGTTCGAGATCGACGTGCTGCAGGTTGTTGCCGTGCGCGTCGACGATGCGCAGCATCCGCTCGGGATCGGGCGCGAGGCGCTCGTCCGGATACTCGATCGTGCGCTTGCCGACGAGGTACTGGCCCGTCAGCGACTGCGGGTTCGCCTGCACCTGCTTCGGCGTGCCTTCGGCGACCACCACGCCGCCGTGTTCGCCGGCGCCCGGACCCATGTCGACGACGTAGTCGGCCGTGCGGATCATGTCCTCGTCGTGCTCGACGACGATCACCGAGTTGCCGAGGTCGCGCAGGTGCTTGAGCGTACCGATCAGGCGGTCGTTGTCGCGCTGGTGCAGGCCGATCGACGGCTCGTCGAGCACGTACATCACGCCGGTCAGGCCCGAGCCGATCTGCGACGCGAGCCGGATCCGCTGCGCCTCGCCGCCCGACAGGGTTTCCGCACTGCGCTCGAGCGACAGGTAGTCGAGGCCGACGTTGTTCAGGAAGGTCAGGCGCGCGACGATTTCCTTGATCACCTTGTCGGCGATCTCGCGCTTCGCGCCGTCGAGCGTCAGGCCGTCGAAGTAGCCGAGCGCGTCGCGCAGCGGCCAGCCGCTGATTTCGTAGATGCCGCGCGCGTAGTCGCCGGTGCCGACGCGCACGTGGCGCGCTTCGCGGCGCAGGCGCGTGCCTTCGCACGACGGGCACGGCTGGTTGTTCTGGTACTTCGACAGCTCTTCGCGCACCGCGACCGAGTCGGTCTCGCGGTAGCGGCGCTCGAGGTTCGGGATGATCCCTTCGAACACGTGCTCGCGGATCGTCGTGCGACCGCGCTCGTTGATGTACGAGAACGGGATCGTCTGCTTGCCCGAGCCGAACAGCAGCACCTTGCGGATCTTTTCAGGCAGATCCTCGAAGGCGGCGTCGATGTCGAATTCGTAGAACGCCGCGAGGCTCTGCAGCATCTGGAAGTAGAACTGGTTGCGGCGGTCCCAGCCTTTCACGGCGCCCGCGGCGAGCGACAGCGACGGGTGCGCGACGACCCGCTTCGGATCGAAGAACGTGATCTGGCCGAGGCCGTCGCATTCCGGGCATGCGCCCATCGGGTTGTTGAACGAGAACAGCCGCGGCTCGAGCTCCTGCAGCGAATACGAGCAGATCGGGCACGCGAACTTCGAGCTGAACAGGTGCTCGCGGTCGGTATCCATCTCGAGTGCGATCGCGCGGCCGTCGGCGAGCCGCAGCGCGGTCTCGAACGATTCCGCGAGGCGCTGCTTCATGTCCGGGCGGACCTTCAGGCGATCGACGACGACGTCGATCGTGTGCTTGTCGTTCTTCTTCAGCTTCGGCAGCGACTCGACCTCGTAGATCTTCGCGACGCCTTCGTTCGCGGTGCCGCCGCCCGAGCGCACGCGAAAGCGCACGAAGCCCTGGGCCTGCATGTCCTCGAACAGCTCGGCGTGCTCGCCCTTGCGGTTCGCGACGACCGGCGCGAGGATCATCAACTTGGTTTCCTCGGGCAGCGCGAGCGCGGCGTCGACCATCTGCGACACGCTCTGCGCCTCGAGCGGGATGTCGTGGTCGGGGCAGTACGGCGTGCCGACACGTGCGAACAAAAGTCGCAGGTAGTCGTGGATCTCGGTGACCGTGCCGACGGTCGAACGCGGGTTGTGGGATGTCGCCTTCTGCTCGATCGAGATCGCGGGCGACAGGCCCTCGATCAGGTCGACGTCGGGCTTCTCCATCAGTTGCAGGAACTGGCGGGCGTACGCGGACAGGCTTTCGACGTAGCGGCGCTGCCCTTCGGCATATAGGGTGTCGAACGCGAGCGACGACTTGCCTGACCCGGACAACCCGGTAATCACGACGAGCTTGTGGCGCGGCAGGTCGAGATTGACGTTTTTCAGGTTGTGGGTACGTGCCCCACGGATACGGATCTGTTCCATGAACCTGGCGAAAATGGAGGGAACCAAACCTGCTACTATAACGGCTTTTCGAGGCCGTCGTTGGGGGCCCCCAGCCTCGGCAGCAGCTGGCAGCAAGGCAGTCCCGCGCCGGGAAAACGGCCGTGCCGCACGGCTCGCAGGCTGCCTGCGTCATGGTCCGGCAAGCGACTTGCCCGGCCTGCCAGGCCGGTGGCCCTGATCTTCCGCCGCCCGCCGCCGGGCGGACAATCCGATCATTCGAAATTCATTCCCGATGTCCAATCCGTCCGCCACGTCTTCCCGCATGAGCGCGCCCGAACTGCGCGCGACCACGTCGCTCGCGGCAATCTTCGCACTGCGCATGCTCGGCCTGTTCATGATCATGCCGGTGTTCTCTGTCTACGCGAAAACCATCCCGGGCGGCGACAACGTGCTGCTCGTCGGCCTCGCGCTCGGGGCCTACGGCGTCACGCAGTCGCTGTTGTACATCTTCTACGGCTGGGCGTCCGACAAGTTCGGCCGCAAGCCCGTGATTGCCACCGGCCTGCTGATCTTTGCGCTCGGCAGCTTCGTCGCCGCGTCTGCGCACGACATCACGTGGATCATCGTCGGCCGCGTGATCCAGGGGATGGGCGCCGTGTCGTCCGCGGTGCTCGCGTTCATCGCCGACCTGACCTCCGAGCAGAACCGCACCAAGGCGATGGCGATGGTCGGCGGCTCGATCGGCGTGTCGTTCGCGGTCGCGATCGTCGGCGCGCCGATCGTGTTCCACTGGGTCGGGATGAGCGGCCTGTTCGCGATCGTCGGCGTGCTGTCGATCCTCGCGATCGGCGTCGTGCTGTGGATCGTGCCTGACGCGGCGAAGCCAGTGCACGTGCCCGCGCCGTTCGCCGAGGTACTGCACAACGTCGAGCTGCTGCGCCTGAACTTCGGCGTGCTGGTGCTGCACGCGACGCAGACGGCGCTGTTCCTCGTCGTGCCGCGCCTGCTGGTCGACGGCGGGCTGCCGGTCGCGTCGCACTGGAAGGTCTACCTGCCGGTAATGGGGCTCGCGTTCGTGATGATGGTCCCCGCGATCATCGTCGCGGAAAAACGGGGCAAGATGAAGCCGGTGCTGCTCGGCGGCATCCTGGCTATCCTGATCGGCCAATTGCTGCTGGGCAGCGCGCCGCATACCATCCTGATTGTGGCGGCGATTCTTTTCATCTACTTCCTGGGTTTCAACATCCTGGAAGCGTCGCAGCCGTCGCTCGTATCGAAGCTAGCGCCCGGTTCGCGCAAGGGCGCGGCCACGGGCGTCTACAACACCACGCAGTCGATCGGGCTCGCGCTCGGCGGCATCGCGGGCGGCTGGCTGCTGAAGCACGGCGGTGCGGATACCGTCTTTTATGCGTGCTCGGGGCTCGTTGCCGCGTGGCTTATAATCGCGGCCAGCATGAAAGCGCCGCCGCCGCGCAAGGCCTGAACCTTCTTTTCGGGCACGCACCGGCGGCGCTCGCCGGCTTGCCCGGCGGGCCGCTCCGACGACTTTCGCGGGCGGCCCCGCATCGAATTTACTGGAGAAACACATGGCATCCGTCAACAAGGTCATCCTCGTCGGCAATCTCGGCGCCGATCCTGAAGTCCGTTACCTGCCGAGCGGCGACGCGGTTGCGAACATTCGTCTCGCAACGACCGATCGCTACAAGGACAAGGCGAGCGGCGATTTCAAGGAAATGACCGAGTGGCACCGCGTCGCGTTTTTCGGCCGTCTCGCCGAAATCGTCAGCGAGTACCTGAAGAAGGGCTCGTCGGTCTATATCGAAGGCCGCATCCGCACGCGCAAGTGGCAAGGCCAGGACGGCCAGGATCGCTATTCGACCGAAATCGTCGCGGATCAAATGCAGATGCTCGGCGGCCGCGGCGGTGCGGGCGGCGGCGGTGGTGGTGGTGACGAAGGCGGTTACGGCGGCGGCTACGGTGGTGGTGGCGGCGGTCGCGGCGGCGAACAGATGGAGCGCGGTGGTGGTGGCGGTGGTCGTGCCGGCGCAGCGCCGCGCGGCGGTGCAGGCGGCGGCCAGAGCCGTCCGAGCGCGCCGGCAGGCGGCGGCTTCGACGAGATGGACGACGATATCCCGTTCTAAGCATCACGTCGGTATTCCGCACAGGAAAGGGCCCGAATGTCCGGGCCAGGCGAATTGCCTGGCGTGGATCTTCGGGTCTTTTTTCGTTTACGCCCCTCATGCGCGAGGCCGAACGTGGCAGACGCACTTCCCGACATCATCGCCCCGCATCTCGACGTGCTGTTCTGCGGGATCAACCCCGGCATGACCGCGGCCGCGACCGGCCATCACTTCGCGGGAAGGAGCAACCGCTTCTGGCGCGTGCTGCATCTCGCGGGCTTCACGCCGGACGAAATCGCGCCGCAGGACGACCGGACGATACTTGGATACGGCTGCGGGCTGACGGCGGTCGTGCCGCGGCCGACGGCGAGCGCAGATCAGTTGTCGCACGACGAATTTGCCGCCGCCGCGGACGTCTTCGGGCAGAAGCTCGAACGTTACGCGCCGCGCTTCGTCGCGTTCCTGGGCAAGGCCGCCTACGCGGCGCTGTCCGGGCAACGCGAGATCGCATGGGGGCTGCAACCGGCACGCATGCAGCGCGCGACCGTCTGGATCCTGCCGAACCCGAGCGGCAGAAACCGCGCATTCAGTCTCGACGAACTGGTCGAAGCGTATCGTCGGCTTCATTTGGCGGCGCAGGAGGTTTCCTGCAGCGGACAGCCGGAGGGGCGGAATGACGCGAAATAAGCGCGCACCCGACTGGCCGGGGACGTTGTTGCCGCGCGCGTTCTTCGATCGCTCGGCCACCGAAGTCGCGCCGCAACTGCTGAACAAGATTCTCGCGGCAGCGGACGGCCGCGCGGGCCGGATCGTCGAAGTGGAAGCCTATGCCGGCGCGATCGACCCGGCCGCGCACACGTATCGCGGCAAGACGCCGCGCAATGCGACGATGTTCGGGCCGCCCGGGCATATGTACGTCTATTTCACGTACGGGATGCACTGGTGCTGCAATTGCGTGTGCGGGCCGGACGGCACCGGCACGGGCGTGCTGATTCGAGCGCTGGAACCGTTGCAGGGGCTCGAACGGATGCGCGCGGCACGGCCGCCGCTGACACGTGATCGCGATCTGTGCCGCGGTCCGGCGCGGCTGACCCAGGCACTCGGCATCGGCGGCGCGCAGGACGGCGCCGACCTGGTCGTCGCCCGCGACGGCTTCGCGATCGTGGACGACGGCATGGCGCCGCCCGCGAATCTGGCGGGCGGCCCGCGCATCGGTATTCGCGTCGGCACGGATCTGCCGTGGCGGTGGAGCGTGCCGGGCAACCGTCATGTATCGGGCACGTTGCCGCGGATCTGACGGATGTCACGTGGCCGCCATTATTGACCGGCTAAGCTGGATCTTTCGACGTTTCAATCGAAGGGGACACAATGCGGCGGGTCGTATTCAACCAGAAAGGCGGCGTAGGCAAATCGACAATCGTCTGCAACCTGGCGGCGATCAGCGCGAGTGAAGGGCTGCGCACGCTCGTCATCGACCTCGACGCGCAGGCGAATTCCACGCGCTACCTGCTTGGCGATGGCGCGGCCGACGCGCATCCCGGCGCCGCCGAATTCTTCGAGACCGCGCTGACGTTCAACTTCCGGCCGGTCGACGTCGCATCGTTCATCCATCCGACCCCGTTCGAAGGTCTCGACATGATGCCCGCGCATCCGGATCTCGACACGCTGCACGGCAAGCTGGAATCGCGCTACAAGATCTACAAGCTGCGCGACGCGCTGAACGAGCTCGACACCTACGATGCCGTCTACATCGATACGCCGCCCGCGCTGAACTTCTACACGCGCTCGGCTCTGATCGCGGTCGAGCGCTGCCTGATCCCGTTCGACTGCGACGACTTCTCGCGTCGCGCGCTGTACACGTTGCTCGAGAACGTCAAGGAAATCCAGCAGGACCACAACGCAGCGCTCGAGGTCGAAGGGATCGTCATCAATCAGTTCCAGCCGCGCGCGAGCCTGCCGCAGCGGCTGGTCGACGAACTCGTCGACGAAGGGCTGCCGGTGCTGGCGTCGAAGCTGTCGGCGTCGGTGAAGATCCGCGAGTCGCATCAGCAATCGACGCCGGTGATCCATCTCGAACCGGCGCACAAGCTCGCGCAGGAGTTTCGCGCGCTGCATCGCGAATTGGCCGGGTGAGGCCGATGCCGTAGTCGCGCGTCGTAATTCATCGGATCATTGAATTCGTCATTAATAATCCCGTAAACGGTTTCAAAATAAATCTGTAAAAACGATTACACGGGTGGCGTTATCCGTTTCAATGCCAACCTTTTTTCTAATAACGGGAATAATGGCGGGGTAAATGTTGCGAGCGATCGCGGTGCGTTAGGCTTGAAAAGGTAAAAGCCATTATGAAACAGTGACTTGTGAATCGACCTCCGTTGTGTGCGCCAGGCCTGCCGCCAACGGTTACTCCCCTTATAAGGGTTTTCACCTAGCATTGATGCCATTTAATTGACAATTAATGCCTCTAGAATGGCGATTCTCAGCTTCCCGCATTCAATGGCGTGCGGGTCGCGAATAAGGGGGCAGGCACTCGACCTGGCTCCCATTTTCTTTACGTCGTCTCTCGCATTGCCAACAGGAGCGTGCCCGATGTCCGTATTTGCCCCCGAAAAATTCGCCGCCGATTACCAGTCCGGAATTGCCGCGTGGTTCGCAATTGCCCGTCCGGCAATCCACGGTTTCGAGGCCGTCGTCGAACTCAACCTGCAAGTGGCCAAGACGGCGCTTGAAGAGTACGAGGACAAGCTGAAGAACGCATTCAACGCCAGCAACCCGGCTGCCGGCTTGGCGCAGCAAGTGGCCGCACCGCAGGAAGCCGCCGGCAAGGCCGTCGCGTACAGCCGCCATCTGTTCGACATCGCGGTGTCGACGCAGGCCGAGTGGTCGAAGGTCGCCCAGGCGCAGTACGAGCAGACCGACAAGCGCGTGAAGGACGTGTTCGGCGAACTGACGAAGCATGCGCCGGCCGGCTCGGCTCCGGTGGTCGCCGCGCTGAACTCGGCACTGTCCGCGGCAACGGCCGCGGCCGACTCCGTGCGCGCAGCGGCTGGGCAGGCGATCGAGGCCGCGCAAAGCGGCTTCGACGCGGTCAGCGAAACGGCGGCGCGCGGCGGCAAGCAGACGGCCGCCGCACGCAAGGAAGCCGCTCCGCGCGAATCGGCAGCATGATCGCGTGTCGCGCATCGGCGCGACACGATTGACCGGCGCCGGATGGCGTTGGCCGCCGCGTGTGCCGCGTGGCGGTCGGCGAACGTCCGGTTCGCCATAGCGTATCCGGGCACGGCCGGATCATGCGGGTGTGCCGCGCGCATGAGCGCGTGAACATGCAGCCGCATCCGGGGCGCGTGGCGCTTGCGTGCCACGGTCGCCATGCCGGCACCGGGACGCAATACGGATCGCCCCATTGATTTCGATGCAGGAATTGAACATGACGGACGTAGTGATCGTATCGGCCGCGCGGACCGCGGTCGGCAAATTCGGCGGCTCGCTCGCGAAGGTTGCGGCACCGGAACTGGGCGCGACGGTGATTCGCGCGGTGCTGGAGCGCTCGGGCGTGAAGCCCGATCAGGTGAGCGAAGTGATCATGGGTCAGGTGCTGACGGCAGGTTCGGGGCAGAACCCGGCGCGCCAGTCGCTGATCAAGGCCGGCCTGCCGAATGCCGTGCCGGGGATGACGATCAACAAGGTGTGCGGCTCGGGCCTGAAGGCCGTGATGCTGGCGGCGAACGCGATCGCGGCGGGCGACGCGGAGATCGTGATCGCAGGCGGCCAGGAAAACATGAGCGCGTCGCCGCACGTGCTGCCGGGCTCGCGAGACGGGTTCCGGATGGGCGACGCGAAGCTGGTCGACACGATGATCGTCGACGGTCTGTGGGACGTGTACAACCAGTACCACATGGGCATCACGGCGGAGAACGTGGCGAAGGAATACGGGATCACGCGCGAAGAGCAGGACGCATTTGCGGCGTTGTCGCAGAACAAGGCGGAAGCCGCGCAGAAGGCCGGTCGTTTCAACGACGAGATCGTGCCGGTGTCGATTCCGCAGCGCAAGGGCGAGCCGCTGCAGTTCGCGACGGACGAATTCGTGCGTCACGGCGTGACGGCGGAATCGCTGTCGGGGCTGAAGCCGGCGTTCTCGAAGGACGGCTCGGTGACGGCGGCGAACGCGTCGGGTCTGAACGACGGCGCGGCAGCGGTGCTGGTGATGTCGGCGCAGAAGGCGGCGGCCCTTGGCCTGACGCCGCTTGCGCGGATCAAGGCGTACGCGAACGCGGGGGTGGATCCGAGCGTGATGGGGATGGGTCCGGTGCCGGCTTCGCGCCGCTGTCTGGAGCGTGCGGGGTGGACGCCGGGCGACCTGGACCTGATGGAAATCAACGAGGCATTCGCGGCGCAGGCGCTGGCGGTGCACAAGCAGATGGGGTGGGACACGTCGAAGGTGAACGTGAACGGCGGAGCGATCGCGATCGGTCACCCGATCGGGGCATCGGGCTGCCGGATCCTGGTGACGCTGCTGCACGAGATGGTCAAGCGCGACGCGAAGCGCGGGCTGGCGTCGCTGTGCATCGGCGGCGGGATGGGCGTCGCACTCGCGGTCGAGCGCGGCTGAGCAGGGCCTCGCGCAGAGGTCTGACGACGATGTCGCGCGTGTGCGGCGCCGGCCTGCGCCGCACGCGCGCGAAACGGTTTTCGCGCGGAACAAGCAACCAACAACAAGCGTGATGTTCCGGTGCACGCCTGCCCGCCAAGGGTGGGCGCGCACCCCAGCGGTGGGGCGACAGCATGTGCCATGTCGTCGCTCCGCGTCATTGACTACTTTCTTTGTCTGTAACTTATAGGATGACTAAGCGAATTGCAGTTGTGACAGGTGGAATGGGCGGTCTCGGTGAAGCGGTCAGCATCCGGTTGCACGATGCGGGTCACCGGGTCGTCGTCACGTATTCGCCGAACAATGCCGGCGCCGATCGCTGGCTGACCGAGATGCACGCGGCCGGCCGCGAATTCCACGCGTATCCCGTCGACGTAGCCGATTACGACTCGTGCCGGCTGTGCATCGAGAAGATCGCCCGGGACGTCGGCCCGGTCGACATTCTGGTGAACAATGCGGGCATCACGCGCGACATGACGCTGCGCAAGCTCGACAAGGTCAACTGGGATGCGGTGATCCGGACCAACCTCGATTCCGTGTTCAACATGACCAAGCCGGTCTGCGACAGCATGGTCGAGCGCGGTTGGGGCCGCATCGTCAACATCTCGTCGGTCAATGGCTCGAAGGGCTCGGTCGGCCAGACCAACTATGCGGCCGCGAAGGCGGGCATGCACGGCTTCACGAAATCGCTCGCACTCGAGATCGCGCGCAAGGGCGTGACGGTGAACACGGTGTCGCCGGGCTACCTCGCGACGAAGATGGTGACGGCGATCCCGCAGGACATCCTCGATACGAAGATCCTTCCGCAGATCCCGGCGGGACGGCTCGGTCAGCCGGAGGAAGTCGCGGCGCTGGTCGCGTATCTCTGCTCCGAGGAAGCGGGCTTCGTGACGGGCTCCAACATCGCGATCAACGGCGGCCAGCACATGCACTGACACGCGGCGGCCCAGGCGGCGTTCGCGCGCGTGTCCGGGCCGCGCTCCCGCTGTATCCAGCGCCGGGGCGGCGCGCACGCGCGCGGCCCCGGCCTCGCATTCCGGAGGACGCATGGGCGACACCTGGATGGGACTCGCGATCGGCGGCTCGGCACTGGCCGTCGCGCTGACGATGGCGATCGCGCTTCACTGGCTGGAGCGGCGCCGCGCGCGACTGCTGCGCAACTTCGATCATCGCGATTGCTGGTTCGTCGCGTACGGCAAGTGCCTCGCGCGCGGGCCGGCGCGTCGCACCCGCAGCGGCGCGAGATGACGGCGGCGGTGCGGCGGCGCGATTCGCGCGTCGTGCCGCACCTCGCGCATCCGATCGGAGGTGCGCGTACCGCCCGCGTTCAATCGCTCTTCTTCTGCGCGCCTTCGCCCGAATCGCTCTTGTGGAAGATCCGCTTTGTCGTGCGCTTGGTGGCATCCCAGCCTTCGCGCGACGCATGCGCGATGCCGTGGCCGACCGTCTTCGCAGCGCTAGCGGTCGCATGACCGAAGCCGCGTGCGACCTCGCCGGTCTTGTGGGCGGCTTCCTTCGAATCCCGTTTGATGTCCTGCTTCACTTCGGACATGTCCGCGTGCGCGATCGGGCTGATCAGCGCGAGAACGAGCGCGGTGCTAATGAACTGACGTGCTTTCACGACCTGATTTCCCTGGGCAAATTCATCGGGGATCGGCGTCGCCGGCGGGCGACGGACGAAATGCGCCGGCCGCCGATGCATCGAGCATCACGGCGGCACGGCCGCTGAGCAGCATGCGCTCGCCGCAGCGCAGCGTGAAGCCGTACAGCACGGAGCGGCCGTCGCCGCCGATGCGCTCGGCCTCGATGGTCAGCGGCAACTCGAGCGTGTCGAGCCGGCCGACGAATGCGTCGACGTTGCGCACGCTGGCGAGATAGCCGACGCGCGGGCGCGTTTGTTTCGTTTGTTCCGGCTGCTCCGGCTGCTGCGTGCCGAGCAGCGCGCCGTGCACGGCCATTGCCTGCGCGGCATATTCGATTCCACAGACCGACGCGAGCCGGCCTTGCGAACGCAGCGGATTGTGCGGATCGCGATGGCTCGTCGCGCTGCAGCGGATTCGTGCGGCATCCCATGCGTCGACGCGATCGAGCAGGCACATCGCGCCGTCGTGCGGGATATGCGCGGCGATCCACGCGCGATCGGGCGTGAGCATCCGTGTCGATGCGGGCGTGGTCATTGGGCGTGCTCCGCGGCGCCGTCCTGCATCGCGACATCGACCTGCACGCGCGCATCGTGCTCGACTATCTGCCCGATACGCGCGTGCGGCCGGATTGCCGGTGCGCAGCGCTTCGAACCCGGCGTTTGCGAGCGTGGTAGCCGGTGCGTCGGTCAACCGCGCGTCGATGCGCGCGAGCGTGCGCTCGGTCGCGTCGGGTGCGAGCACGAGTGCGACGCCGAATGCGTCGACGATCGGCCGTACCGCGTGCAGCGGCTCCGGATAGTCGGTGTCGTACGCGATCAGCAGGACCGGAACGCGGTCGACCACGACCTGACACAGGCTCTCGAGCAGGCCCGCGCAAAAGCTGCCGTCGTGCGCGCACAGCACGTTCGACGTCGCCATCGCGTGCGCCGCGATGCTCCAGTAGCCGGCCGGCGCGTTGTGCACCGAGTTGTGGAACCGCGTGGGCGACAGTTGGCGATCGTCGCCGGAGAGCGTTTCGCAGATCGCGTGGCAATTCTGACCGTCGCCGCCGGATGCGCTGAACACGGTCGCGAGCGCGGCTGCGTCGCGCCCGCTCGCGGCCGCCGCCTCGTGACCCACCGCGGGCGCGACGCGCACGACGGGGCCGGTGCGGCGGCGTTCCGCCGGCGGCAGGCCGGCCGGCGGCGGCAGCACGGTGCGCTCGCTCGCATAGGCTGCGCGGCCCGCGAGCACGTCGGCCGCGTGCGGCCAGTCGTTCAGTCCCGGCCCGATCAGGCCGACGCTTTCGATGAAGGCGGTCAGCATCATGTCGGCTCCCGACGGCTGGCAGGTTCGGCGCGGCCGAGGATCAGGCTGCAATTCGTGCCGCCGAAGCCGAACGAATTGGACAGGACGGCGCGGATGCGCGCGTCGCGGCTGGCGAGCACGTAGTCGGCGCCCAGCGCCGGGTCGGGTTGCGTCGTGTTGACGCCGGCCGGCACGAACTGTTCGCGCAACGCGAGCGCGGCGACGACGGCTTCGAGCGCGCCGGCGGCGCCGAGCGTATGGCCGGTCGCGCCCTTGGTCGAGCTGCACGGCGTACGCGCGAGCAGCGCGCCGACCGCCCGGCTTTCGGCGGCATCGTTGCTGGGCGTCGCGGTGCCATGCAGGTTCACGTAGTCGATCCTGCTCGCGTCGAGGCCGGCCGATGCGAGCGCCTGTTCGATCGCGATGCGCGCGCCGAGTCCTTCCGGATGGGGCGACGACATGTGATGCGCGTCGCTCGATTCGCCGATGCCGAGCAGCAGGATCGCGTCGTCGTCGAGCGCGGCGGGCGAATCGGGTACACGTTCGAGCAGCGCGAACGCGGCCGCCTCGCCGATCGAGATGCCGTCTCGCGCGACGTCGAACGGCCGGCACGGCCGGCGCGACAGCAGTTCGAGCGAATTGAAGCCGTACAGCGTCGTCAGGCACAACGAATCGACCCCGCCGACGACGGCCGCGTCGATCAGCCCCGCGTCGATCATCCGGCGCGCGGAGCCGAACACCTTCGCGCCGGACGAGCACGCGGACGAGATCGCCGTCGCGGGCCCGTGCAGCGTGAAATACGCGCGCACGAACGCGGCGACCGAATACGGATTGTGGGTGTGCGCATAGCGGAACCCGGCCGGCAGCGCGCCGCTTGCCGGATCGCGGTGCGTGTACGCGCGTTCGGTTTCGAGGATCCCGGACGTGCTCGTGCCGATGAACACGCCGACGCGCGCCGCGCCGTAGCGCGATATGGCCGCCGCGACGTGCGCGTCGAAGCCGTCCTGGACGAGGCCGAGTTGCGCGAGGCGGTTGTTGCGGCAGTCGAAATCGGCGAGATCCGAGCGCACCGGCTGCGCATCGACGCCGTCCACGGCGCCGATCCACGTGTCGAGGTCGGCGCGTTCGAAGTGGCACGGCACGAGGCCGCCGCGCGCGTTGCGCAGCGCGTCGAGCGTCGCGTCGAGGCCGCGGCCGATGCAGCTGGTGGCGGTGAAGTGCGAGAGCAGGAGAGGTTTCACGAAGGTCGCATCCGGTGGCCGGAACGGGCGCCGCAGCGAGGCTGGCGGGCGCGCCGGGCATGATCAGATTTTATCAAACGGGGGTGTCGCAATGCCCGTCCGGCCGGGCGGTCCGGGCTCGAGCGCGGCACGCAGCGTGATCCAGTGCAACTGCGCGTCGGCGGCCGCGCGCAGCACCGCCGGCAGCACGTCGAGCACGATCGGCTCGCCACGCGCATCGCGGGCCGCATGGCCGTCGTGCACGAGCAGGATGTCACGCGGTGCGAGGTCTTTCAGCAGGCGGCGCGTGACGGTGCCCGCGTCGAGTGCCCGCGTGTCGAAGCCGCGCCGCGTCCAGCTCGCGAGCTGCAGGCCAAGCTCGCACAGCACTGGTTCGAGAAACGGATTGCGCAGGCCGGCCGGCGCGCGGAAGAACCGCGGGCGCGTGCCGGCGATTTCGGTCAGCGTCTGTTGCGCGGCCGCGATCTCGCGCCGCAGTGCGGCGGGCCCTGACAGCGAGAACGTATGCCGGTGCCGCTGGCTGTGATTTTCGATCGCATGGCCGCGCGCGACGATCGCTTCGATCCACTGCGGGTGGCGGCGCGCGAGATCGCCGATGCAGAAGAAGGTTGCGCGCGCATCGTAGCGGTCGAGCAGGTCGAGCACGCGCGGCGTGACGTCCGGGTCCGGGCCGTCGTCGATCGTCAGCGCGATCCGGCGGCCGGCGCCGGCGGGCAGGCGCGTCCAGTTCGGGCCGAGCAGCGTGCTGCGCGGCCACAGGCCGGCGGCGGTCAGCGCGAGATGCGATGCGACTACGCCGCCGGCGGCCCACGTCCACGCGGCCGGCAGTGCGACCACGGCCGCGAGCGCGCCGACGTGCAGCGCGGCGGTGCCCGTAATCAGCGGCGTCGGCTTCCAGCGGCGCGCGTCGTCAACGGACGACACGGATGAGCGCACGTTCATGCACGACCTCCGGTCGGATGCGGATGCGAGCGACCGGCGTGCGGCGCGAGAATCGCCGCGAACGCGAGCGCCAGCATCGCGCCGGGGCCGACGGTCAGCCCGAAGGTTTCGAGCAGCGGCACGCGCGACAGCGCGAGCAGCCCGAAGCCGGCGACGGTCGCGAGGTTTGCGATCAGCAGCGATACGAGCGTGTACGGCGTGACCGGCTGCGCGTCGTCGCGCTTGCAGAAGAACAGCGCGTAGTTCGAGCCGACCGCGACGATGAGCAGCATCCCGACGAGGTGCAGGATCGTCAACTGCACGCCGGCGAGCGCGAAGCCCGAGGCCACCACCAGCACGGCCGCGACGAGCGGTGCGAGCGCGCGCACGACGCGTCGCGGCGAGCGCAGCGCGATCAGCAGCAGCACGGCGATCGCCGCGAAGCCCGCGAGCGACAGCCGGATGTCCTCGTGCACGTAATTTACGTACAGGCGATCGGCCTCGGCCTTCATGTCGACGAACAGCGCATCGGGCACGCCGGCGCGCGCGACGGCCGTGCGGATCGGCGCGGCATCCAGCCCGGGCGACGGCTGCGTGGCGGTGTGCGCGATGTCCGGTGCGCGCAGCGGCAGCATCGCGCTCCAGCGGCCGGCGTGCTCGGTCAGTAACGCGTCGACGGCAAGCGCCATCGACGTGCCGCGCAGATCCGCTCGCGTGAGCAGCGGCGCGTGACGCGCGGCGTCGACATCGGCGATGAACGGGGCGAACAGCCCGGGCTTGACCTCGATCGGCTGGTTCTCGACCGCGTCACGCATTCTCGCGGCAAGCACGTCGGGCGCCGGCAGGCTTGCCTGGCGCGCGCGCTGCGCGGCGTCGCTCGGCAGATAGCGCGCGGGACTTTCGAAGCCCGCGAGCGCACCGCGATCGACGAGCGGCTGCAATTGTGCGGCGACCCGTTCCGCGCGTTCGAGCGCAGCCTGTTCGGTCGGCGCGGAAATCACGACGAGGTAGCGCACGTCCGGTGCGCCGACGTCGGCACGCAAGCGCGCATCGAGCGCCTGCGCGCGGGCGGGAACGGGGCTCAGCGCGGCGAGCTCTCGGCTCCACAGGCCGCCTCGATGCAGCACGAGCGTCGCGCACGCGGCGAGCACGAGCACGGCGAGCGGCCAGCGCAGCCGCGGCGCTGCATCGGCCGCGCATGCGAGCACGGCGCCCACGCGCGACACGTCGCGAATCGCGGCGTGCTCGCCCCGCAGGTGCGGCAGCACGAAGCGCGTGACGAGCGCGGCGGACGTCAGCCCGGCGATCGAATACAGCCCGAGCTGCACGAGGCCGGGGAAGCCCGAGAACAGCATCGACGCGAAGCCGCACACGGATGTCAGCACGCCGAGCCGGATCGTCGGCCAGTATGCGGCGATCCATGCGCGCGTCGCGTCGGCGGGCCGTTCGGCGCCGCGCGCCGCACCCGGCGCCGATTGCACGAACAGGTAGATCGAATAGTCGACGGCTTCGCCGATCAGCGTCGTGCCGAAGCCGAGCGTCAGCCCGTGGACCGTGCCGAACGCGATGCTGACCGCGGCGATGCCGACCGCAACGCCCGTCAGCACCGGCAGCAGCCCGAGTGCGAGCGTGCGCGGCGAGCGATACAACGTCAGCAGCAGCGCGACGATCAGCACGACGCTCGCCGTCGACAGCCGCTCGACGTCGTGCCGGATCGTGTCGCGCGTCTCGACCGAGAACACGCCGGGCCCCGTCAGCGCGAGCGTGTAGGCGGCCGGGTTCGGCAGCGCCCGCGTCGCGGCGGAGAACGCGCGGCGCACCGCGTCGATCGCGCGTGCCTGCGCATCGGTGTCGGAGCCGGCGGCGGCCGTCTGCACGACGAGCACGGCGCGCGTGCCGTCGCGCGACGCCCACACGCCGTCGCGCATGGCCGGCTGCGCGCCGCTGTCGAACTGGTCGACGAGCGCACTGACTTCGCCGGTCGGGTCGCGCGGCAGCATCGCCTTCGCGACGAGGCCCGCCGACGAGCTCAGCAAATCGAGACTGTTGCCGAGCGCCTGGTGCAGCCCGTCGGCGCTGAAGCGCTGCGGCGTGACCGTCGGGCTTAGCAGGTAGCGATGGTCGAACACGTACTGCTGGTCGCGCGTGTCGTTCACGGCCTCGCCGTTGTTGACCGCTGAGAATTGCCGGTCCGCGCGCAGCGTGCCCGCAACGCGGCGCGACAGCGCGGCGCGCGTGGTCGCGTCGCCGCCGTCGATCGCGACGAGGATCAGCCGCGACACGATGCCGTCGCGCAACTGGTCGACGAGCACGCGCTGCCCGGCGCTCGGCGCGCGCGGCAGAAATGCGGACAGGTCGGCCGTGAAGTTCGCGCGGGCAATGGCGATCCCGCATGCGACGAGTGCGAACAGCCACACGAGCACGGCGCGCCGCTGCCATGCGGGCACGCGGCGAGCGACGGGGGCGGGCGGCCGGGCGCGTTCGTCCATCTCGTCCATCAGTTCGCGGCGACGGGTTGCAGGCGCATCAGCGAATGGTCGCCGTCGGCCTGCCGGATCGCGACGCTGCGCAGCGTGTCGCGCGTGCCTTCGAGCGTGATCGTGCTGACCGCCTTCAGCATCCGCGAGTCGAGCGGCGTGAGCGTCAGCGTCCAGTCGTCGCCGCGTCCGGCGAGCGCAACCTTGTAGACCTGCTCGAGCGCGAAGCGGTTGCCGGAGAGCGTCGCGCGAATGCTGTCGATGAACGCGCCGAGTTCCGGGTAGCGTGAAAGCGCGAGCGTGTACTTGTGGTTGTTGCGCTCGACGGTGAGCATGTCGCCGTCGACGACGAGATGTTCGGGCTTCGGGCTCAGCGTGTGCTTCTCGAGATGGTCGGGCGCGACGAACACGAGCTCTCCCGACGATTCGATCGGTTGCGCGGCGATCGACAGGGTCTTCGTCTCGGTGAACGTGGCGCGGCCGGACTTGTGCTGCGCGAGCGTGGACATCAGCCGGTCGAGCGTCCACGCCGAACCGGTGTCGGCGGCATGCGCAGGCATGGCCAGCGCGACGGCGGCCATCACGGCGAACGCGCGCATTGCGCGGCGCAGCGCGAGCGGAAGCAAGGAGCGGTGAACGGCGGTCATGCGTCTAAGTCCCTTGTGGCGGTCAGGTCGGTATGCGCGCGCGCCTCGTCGTGGTGCGCGGCGGTCTCGCCGCTCCGCCAGAAATCGAAATAGTTGAACCAGTTGTACGGCGCCGCGCGGCAGTACCGGTCGAGCATCGCGACGTAGCGCGCGAGCGCCGCGTCGACGGCCGCCGCGCGCGCGTCGCGGTGCACGGCGGAGAAATCAGCGAGCGTCTCGAAGTGCACATCGTAGCGGTTGCCGTCGCGGTAGAGGCCCGTCATGAAGAGCACCGGACGCCGCAGCATCGCGGCCATGTACAGCGGCCCGAGCGGAAATGCGGCCGGCGCGCCGAGCAGCGGCAGCCGCCGCAGCGACGCGGCAGCATCGTCGAGCAGCGTGCGGTCGGCCAGCATGCCGACCATGCAGTTCGCGTCGAGCCGCTCGCGCACCTTCAGCATCGAATCGACCTGTCCGAGCGGAATCACTTCGGGCTTCGCGGCCGGGTTGACGGCGGCGAGCGTCGCGTTGATCTTGCGTGCGTTTTCTTCATACATCGTGACGACGACGCTCAGGTCCGGACGCGTGCGGCCGATCGCGCGCACGACTTCGAAGCTACCGAGGTGCGCGCCCATCACGAATGCGCCGCGCCCGCCGGCGAGCGCGGCGTCGACGAGCGTTGCGCCGTGCAGCCGGATGTCGAACAGGTCGAAGCGGCCGTTCATCAGGTAGATGCGGTCGTGGATCGTCGCCGCGAACGTGAACACGTGACGGTACACGTCGCGCCAGTGTGCGGGACGGCCGAGCGCGCGGCGCAGGTAGTCGCGCGACGCCGCGCAGGCGGCCGGCGAGAACAGCACGAAATACGCGGCGACGACGTGCAGCACGACGCGCGACGGCCGTCGACCGAAATGCAGCGAGATCCACGTCATCGCGCGCAGCAGCGCGGCGTTGCTGCGCTCCTGGCGCTCGGCCCACGCGGTGCGTTTCATGGCTGCGCGCCGTCCTGCGTGTCCGGCGGCGCGGACAGCATGCCGGTCGCGACGTCGCGCGGGCCGACCCGCAGCGTGAAGCGGATCGCACCGCCGGCCGTCGCATCGAACGCGAGGTCGACCGGTTCGCCGGGCGCGACCGGGCTCAGGAATTTTGCGGAAGCGAGCCGCCACGTGTGCAGCGGGCGGTTCAGCGAAGCGCCGAGCGCCGCGATCGCGTGATCGAGCAGCACGACGCCCGGCACGATCGGATGACCGGGGAAATGACCGGGCAGCGCCGGATGATCGGCGGGAATCGTGAACGCGAGCGGCCGCGCGTTGGTCGCGGCAGTGCGCGCGTGCCGGGCGACGAGTGCGGCGAGCACGTCGCGCGGCAGCTTGCCGGTCTCGTTGCGCGGCAATGCATCGACGAACACGAGCGGGCGCGGCATGAATGCGGAATCGATCCGTTCGCGCAGCGCGCGCTGCAGTTCGGCTGCGGCAAGCGTCGGCGCGACCACGAGCGCAACCAGACGCGTGACGGATTCGCGATCGGCATCGACGTCGGCTGGCACGGTGTCGTCCGGCATGAAGAACACACCGTCGACGACACCGGCAATCGCGTTCAACTGATGATTCAGGTACGCGAGCGACGTGCGCTTGCCGGCGATGTTGACGAGGTCCGCCTTGCGGCCGTGCAGCAGGAACCGGCCGTCGCCGAGCAGTTCGAGCGCGTCGCCCATCGGCACGGGCGTCTCGACGTGCCCGCCCGACACCCATACGGTTGGCCCGCCGTCGTCGCTCGCATGGCCGTGATCCGCAGCGTCATGCGTGTCGCGTGCGTCGAGCCGGATCTCCGGGAACAACGACCACGCCGCGCCCTGCGACGTGCGGCGCGTGGCGATCTGGCCGGTCTCGGTGCTGCCGTAGATCTCGACGAGCGGCGCGTCGAGCGCGGCTTCGGCTTCACACGCGAGCTTTTCCGACAGCGGCGCGGTGGCCGACAGCACGAGCGCGGCCGGCGGCAGCGCATGGCCGGCCGACAGCAGCGCGCGCAGGTGGATCGGCGACGTGACGAGTACACGCGGCTGCGGGATGGCCTGCAACTCCTCGCGAATGTCGACCGGGTAGAACGGCTGGCGGTTGCTGAACGCGAGGCCGCCGATCAGCGCGAGCAGCACCGTCGATTCGAAGCCGTACATGTGCTGCGCGGGCACGGTGCCGATCAGCGTGGCAGCGTCGCCGTCGAGCAGGCCGAGGCGGTCGGCCGCGGCGCGCACGCAGCCGACGAGGAAGCCCCAGGTCTTGCGGTGCGGCACCGGCGCGCCGGTCGAGCCGGACGTGAACACGTACGCCATGATCCGCGCCGCGTCGATCTGCGGCACCACGAAGTGGGTGTCGTCGTCGGCGGCGAGTGCGGCAGGGGCGGCGTCCGGATACGCGAAGCGCGGCAGGTCGATCGTGCAGTCCGGCGCGTCGTGCAGGCAGAACGCATCCGGCGCGAACGACGCGAGCTGGCGCACCGTTTCCGGCGTGTGCGTCGACGGCAGCAGGCTGATCCTGCCGGCGACGAGCGCCGCGCACAGGCTGACGGCGAAGCGGTAGCGGTCGCGGCACACGTTGAATACGTGGCCGCCGGCGGGCAGCGCGGCGGCCACGCGCACGACGTCGGCGACGAACGCGCGCACGGTGACAGGCGTGCCGTCGCGCCAGGCGATCGTCTGGTCCGGCGAGGAATGGAATACCAGCGGGTGAGTCGGCATAAATCAACGGAAACGGAAGGCGGTGACCGGCGCGGCCGCGAGGCGGTGCCGCACCGGTCGTGAATTCATCGTGACGGCTGCGTCGACGCGCGGTACGCACGCACCGCGTCGATCATCCGCGGGCGCGTGTCGTCGGGTAGCGCGAAGCGCCGGCACGCATGCTCGGCGGCGAACATCACGGCGACGAGCGGCAGCGACAGGTAGTTCGCGAAGGTCGACCACGCGACGATCGGCGCAGTCGCGAACATCAGCGTCGACACCGCGGCGATCGCGACGAAGAACAGCGTCCACGCGAGCGTGATGCGCCGCGTATAGCGTGCGACGGCAGGCGTGATCGTGCCGTGGATCATCGTCGCGAAGCGTGTGCAGAGCGGCACCTGGCCGGCCGCGAGCGTGCGGCCGAACAGCAGCGCCATCGCGAGGTTGAAGCTTGTGTGCTCCAGATACAGACCCCATTCGAAATGCCACTCGAGCGGCATGCGTGCGGCCCATAGTGCGGCGGCGACCAGCAGCCACGCCGGCACCAGCCATGCGCGTCGCGGCGAGCGCAACGCGGCACCGAGCGCGAGCAGCAGCGGCGGCACGAGCGCCATCGCGAGGCCGAAGCCGTGTGCGCCGGGCGTTGCGGCCGCATGGTGCGCGCCGATCTGCCAGGCCGTCACCGCACCGACCGCGCCGACGCCGCGTGCGACGTTCGACAGCGTGCTCATTGTCGCGCTCCATGCGTGCCGGGCAGGCGTGCGTTGCCGGCGGTCGCGGCATGGCGGCAACGCGACGAACAAAGCGGCGAGTGAAGCTGGGCGGAACGGTCGAACGGGCGCGGCATGGCGGCTGGGAACATCGGACGGATCGAGGCCCGGACGCAATCGTCGGGCTGTTAAATATCATATGAATGGCGGCCGGGCAGGTGCGTCGCGCGGCTGTCGTGCACGCACATTTTAGGGCCCCGGCACCGCGGTTCGGCGCAGGCGCGGCCGGGTTTTGTAACCGAATGTATGGCAGCGCGTCGAACGTTTCCCGATGACGATTCGTTTACATCCGAAGCGGCTCAAGCGTCTCGTGCGATCCGGTCCCGACAGGGGGCTCGGCGGGGCCCTTCAGTCTGTAACCATTCGCGGTATACGCACCGGTACCCATCGTCTAGAATCCGCGTAACTTTTACAAACGATCCCCAAATTACGCAGGCGGGGAAGCCGGCAGACGCCGGAGGGACGGAGATTTGCACGCGCCGGGCGTGCACGACAGTTGCCGTTTCCGGGCGCCTTCCGCTGCCATGGGCCGCCTGCCCGCAAGCATGATGAACGCACTGGAACAAGAGCTCGCCACGCTGATCATCGGCGAACTGAATCTCGAAGACGTCCCGCTTGATACGGTGACGGCCGGGACCCCTCTGTACGGCGAGGGCTTCGGGCTCGACTCCATCGACATCCTGGAAATCGCGCTGCTGATCTCGAAGAAATACGGCTTCGAGCTGCGCTCGGACAATCCGGACAACAAGAAGATCTTCGCGACGCTCGGCGCGCTTGCCGGGTACGTCGCCGCCCATCGCACGAAGTGACGGCGGCGCGCGCGGTCACGACGCGGTACGCGGAGGATGACGGCATGCGGCGGCGGTCGCCTGGCGACACGCCGCCGCGTCGATCGAGGTGGAATGCGATGAACGGAGCAATTCGATGCGGGCGCTCGTAACGGGCGGCAGCGGCGCACTCGGGCAGGCGATCTGCACGGCGCTCGCGCAGGCCGGCCATGAAGTGTGGGTGCATGCGAACCGCAATCCCGCGCAGGCGGAGGCGATCGCGCGGCAGATCGTCGCGGCCGGCGGTACCGCGCACGCAATCGCGTTCGACGTGACCGACGCCGATGCGACGCTCGCCGCGCTCGCGCCGTTCATCGACGATGCGCCGGTGCAGATCCTCGTCAACAACGCGGGCATTCACGACGACGCGCCGATGGCCGGCATGTCGCGCGAGCAGTGGCGCAGCGTGATCGACGTGACGCTCAACGGTTTTTTCAACGTCACGCAGCCGCTGTTGCTGCCGATGATCCGCACGCGGCGCGGACGGATCGTCAATATTGCGTCGATCGCCGGCGTGACCGGCAACCGCGGACAGGCGAATTACGCGGCCGCGAAGGCGGGGCTGATCGGCGCGACGAAGTCGCTGTCGCTGGAGCTTGCGTCGCGCGGCATCACCGTGAACGCGGTCGCACCCGGCATCATCGAATCGCCGATGGCCGAGCATGCGTTTCCCGCCGACCGGATCAAGCAACTCGTGCCGGCGCAACGCGCGGGCCGGCCCGACGAAGTCGCGGCGATGGTCGCGTATCTGGTATCCGATGCGGCCGCTTATGTGACCGGGCAGGTGTTGTCCGTCAACGGCGGGCTCGCATGACGACGCGCGCAGCGTCGGATTGACGCGACGCAACGGCGCGCAACGCGGCGCGTCGTAACCGTGGTGCCGCAAGCCTGCGCCACATAGTGAGGAAATCGAAGTGTCAGTGCATCCAGTCGACGCCGAACGGCGAGCGTGTTCCCTGTCGTCCGCCACGACTGCGGTCGTGCGCGGACACATGGCAGCCGGGCGCGCCGCGGACGGCGGCAACCGTGCGTTGCGACTCGTCCAGATCGATCACGCACGGCTGGCGGCGCGCCTGCACGATGCGCAACGGCGCGGCGATGCATTCGATCGGATGTTTCCGGGCGCGCTGGGTGCAGTGTGTATCGGCGCGGCCGGCACGACGACCGACGGGATGGCGCGCCTGCTGACCGATGCCGCGCCCGACCTGCCGCTCGCGCCGGTGCAGATGGCGCTGCTCGACGCCGGCGGCCACGCCAGCACCGGTGCCGTCTGCGAAATCTGGCAGTGCGACGCGCACGACCTGCGCAGCGAACGGCGCGGCGCGCTGCGGTACCGCTACAGCGAAACGGCGGGGCTCGTGTTCGGCAGTATCGTCGTGCAGGAAGCGACCGATGCGACGGATGCGGATCGCGACGGCGGCACGCCGCTCGAACGGGCGACCCACGATGCGTACCGCGCGCTGTTCGACGTGCTCGATACGCTCGGCATCGCGCATCCGCTGCGGATCTGGAATACCGTGCCGGCGATCAACGCGCAGCAGTTCGGAATCGAGCGCTATCGTCAGTTCAATATTGGCCGTCAGCGCGCATTCGACGCGTGTCGCCGTGCGCTGACGGGCGGCGTGCCGGCCGCCTGCGCGCTCGGCTCGGTCGTGCCGGTCGAGGGCGACACGCCGCCGGCTGCGCCGCTTGCGATCCATTTCATCGCGAGCCGCACGCCGGCCGATCCGGTCGAGAACCCGCGCCAGATCAGCGCGTATCACTATCCGGCGGAGTACGGCCCGCGTGCGCCGACGTTCGCGCGCGCGGCAGCATGGACCGACGGCGAGGTGCCGCCGCTGCTGTTCGTGTCGGGCACCGCCAGCATCGTCGGGCATCGCACCGTGCATCGCGGCGACGTCGTCGCGCAAACGCGCGAGACGATCGCGAACCTGGCCGCCGTGCTCGAGCAGGCCGCGCGGCAGGGGCACGGCCCGTTCACGCTCGCGGATCTGAGCTATCGCGTCTACGTGCGCGACGCCACCGATGCCGCGGCGCTCGCCGCGATCGAACGCGTGCTGCGCGATGCGGCCGGCCCCGACTTGCGGCCGCTGTTCGTCCACGCGGACGTGTGTCGCGACGATCTGCTGGTCGAGATCGAGGCGAGCGCCGGGCATCCGCTGGAGCAGTGGTCGTGAAGCGCGCGGGCCTGTCGCTGCGCGAACCGTCGACGCGCGCGGGCGGCGTCGACGAAGCCTGTCCGCGGTCGCCCGCAGGTCATAAACTTTTGTCAGGATCATCGTCTTCGCAATCGGCCGTTCCCATGTCCAAGCTGCACGCTTCGTCCACCCATCTCGTTCTGATTCCGAGCTACAACCCGGGCGCCAAGGTCGACACGACCGTGCGCAATGCCCGTGCGCAGTGGAATCCGGTGTGGGTCGTCGTCGACGGCAGCACCGACGGCAGTGCCGAGCGGCTGCAGGCGATGGCCGAGCGCGATCCGGGGCTGCGCGTGATCGTGCTGCCGGAGAACCGCGGCAAGGGGGCCGCGGTGCTCGCGGGACTCGACGCGGCCGCCGCGAGCGGCTTCACGCACGTGCTGACGATGGATTCGGACGGCCAGCATCCGGCCCAGCTGATTGCCGATTTCATGGCCGCGTCGCAGGCGGCGCCCGAGGCGATGGTGCTCGGCCTGCCGAAGTTCGATGCGAGCGCGCCGCAACTGCGCGTGCAGGGCCGCAGGCTGTCGAACGCGTGGGCCGACCTCGAGACGCTGTGGGCCGGGATCGGCGATTCGTTGTACGGCTTTCGCGTGTACCCGGTCGCGCCGCTCGCCGCGATCATGCACCGGCAGCCGTGGATGCGCGGCTTCGACTTCGATCCCGAAGCGGCGGTGCGACTGTGCTGGGCAGGCGTGCAGCCGATCCGCATAGAAGCGCCGGTGCGCTACTTCGGCGAGCACGAGGGCGGCGTGTCGCATTTCCACTATGGCCGCGACAACGCGCTGCTCGCATGGATGCATCTGCGGCTCTTCGCCGGTTTCGTCGCGCGGCTGCCGATGCTCGTCGCGCGACGGCTGACGCGCCGGTCGCGCGCGCCGTTCAGCCGGTCGCCGGGCCGTGGCGATTGACTGCATTTTCGTCAACAATTCGCCGGACGATCGGGCATGACGTGTCGAATGGATAAGTAATCAAATTGTCATTTGATGTAAACGACTGGTAATTTTCTGCCGGATTATGCAAAATCGCCGCTCCCAACTACAACTACCGAGGGATCCGGGATGCATATCAAGAAAGCGGCGGCAGCATGTGGCGTGGCGTTCCTGTTGAGCGCGTGCGGCGGGGTACAGAGTCTCGACGCGAACAGCCTGACGTCGGCGGGGACCAGCCTGTTCAAGGCAGCGACGCTGTCGGACGCGGACATCGCCGCCCTGTCGAACGACTCGTGCAAGGCGAGCGACGCGGAATCGAAGATCGCGGCACCGAACAGCGCGTACTCGAAGCGTCTGACGAAGGTGATGAAGGGCTTCGGCGACATGACGCTGAACGGCCAGAAGGTCAACTACAAGGTCTACATGACCAAGGACGTCAACGCGTGGGCGATGGGCAACGGCTGCGTGCGCGTGTACAGCGGCCTGATGGACATGATGAACGACGACGAACTGCGCGGCGTGATCGGTCATGAAATGGGCCACGTCGCACTGGGTCACTCGAAGAAGGCGATGCAGACGGCCTATGCGGTCAGCGCGGCGCGCAGCGCGGCCGGCGCGGCGTCGCCCGGCGTGGCGGCACTGACGAGCTCGCAGCTCGGCGACATCACCGAGAAGTTCATCAATGCGCAGTTCTCGCAGACGCAGGAAAGCGCGGCCGACGATTACTCGTTCGACCTGATGAAGCAGAAGGGCATGAACCAGAAGGGCCTCGTCACCGCGTTCCAGAAGCTCGCACAGCTCGATGGCGGCCAGAGCTCGATGATGAGCTCGCATCCGTCGTCGGCGAGCCGTGCCCAGCACATCCAGGATCGCATCGCGAACGGTAGCTGATCGCCTCGTGCGGCGCCGGTGCGGTCCGCTCCAGCGTCCGGCACGATGAAGAAAAACCCCACGCTCTTC